>ONEQ01000199.1 GCA_900316885.1 uncultured Eubacteriales bacterium
CTGCCCTGCGACACCCAGTGGAGCTTCAGCGGGATGAGCGCCCGGAAGAGCTTCTTTGCCTTGGCGCGGTTGCAGACGATGTTGTCATCGACAAAGAACAGGAGCTTTCGTTTCTGCGACTGGATCTCGCGGATGACCTCCTCCACGGGGCGCACGAAATGCCTTGCACCGAAGTAGACCGACGACGCGCAGAAGCTGCACTTGTGCGAACAGCCGCGGGAGAATTGCAGGAGCGAGATGGGCAGATAGCCCTTGCCCTCGAACAAATCGCGCCGCGCAATAATCCCCTCCTGCGGACAGACCGGCTGGACAGAGCGATAAACCGGCTGCATGTGCCCTGCCTGAAAATCACGGATCATCTCCGCCCAGACGGGCTCCGCATCACCGATAATGACGCAGTCACAGTGCCCCGCGACCTCCTCCGGGATGAGCTTTGCGTGCATCCCGCCCATGACGACCTTGACGCCGCGGGCGCGGTATTCCGCCGCAATCTCATAGGCACGGCGTGCGGTGAATGTCTCGACCGTGATGCCGACCAGATCCGTCCCCTCGTCGTAGGGGATGGGCTCCATGCGGTCGTCGTAGAGCTTCACCTCCACGTCCGGCGGGGTCAGGGCGGCGAGGATACCCAGCGGAAGCGGCTCCATGCGCCCCTCGTCCACATACAGGCTGTGCTCCCGCCTGCCGATATTCGGTTTAATCAGTGTCAGACGCACCGAGTTCACCTCCCAGTAATTGTCCTTGTTTGGCGCGGATTTCCCTGCCGGAGATCAGATTTGCCAGCAGGAACACAAAGGCGATCATCGGGCGCATATGCACGATATTCCCGAAAAACCGCCGCAGGATGCAGGGCAGCGAATAGAACTGAGTCCGCATCCAGAGACAGCCGTCTTGCAGCTCCTCCGGGGTCATGTTCTTTGGCAGGAATGCCGTTTCCCCGTAGCGGTAGGTATCCGAGAGCCACCATTTCCGGTAGCGCAGCCGCCCCTCGCGCTCCATCCGTGCATAGACGCCCGTTCCGGGCATGGGGATGAGGGGATTGAAGTTCGTCACGGCGATGTGATTGCGCACTGCAAATGCCAGCGTGCGCTCGAACACGTCCGGCGTATCCGCATCACAGCCGAGGACGAATGTCCCGTAAATGAGGATCCCGTGCGCATAGATGCGGCGGATGAGCATCTCGTAATCCTGCGCGGCGTTGGCAGCCTTGTGCATCTCCGCAAGGCTCGATGTATTCAGGCTCTCAAAGCCCATCAGCACGAGAAAGCACCCGGCTCTCTGCATCGCATCGAGGATCTCGTCATCCCGCGCCGCATCCATGCTGATCTGGCACGCCCATCTCTTTTTCAGGGGCGCGATCGTCTCAAACAGCCGCAGGGCATCCTGCTTGTTGTAGAACAGGTTATCGTCCGTGAAAAAGACGATCTTCTCCTTCATGCGCCGGAGCTCCGCAGCAACGTCCTCCGGCGATTTGCGGCGCACGCACTTGTACATGGTCTTGATCGAGCAGAAATCGCAGTGGAATTTGCATCCCCGCGAGATCTGACAGACGCCGATCCCGTGGTACCGGTGCCGGTAAACACCCGGATACTCCGGGATCTCTGTGAGGGGGAGCGTTTCGTGTGAGATGTATTTCGGCTGCGGTTTCCCGTTTTCGCAGTCGGTGAGAAAATCAAGCCATGTGTCCTCCGCATCCCCGATGAGCACGCTGTCGGCATAGTCCAGCATCTCGTCGGCGCAGACGCTTGCGTGAAAGCCGCCCATGACGATGGTGCTCCGTTCCGTGCGGTAGCGTTTGGCGAGGATGTAGGCACGCTTTGCCGTGTATGTCTCGACCGAAAAGGCGATGATATCGGCATCCAGCGTATCCGGGAGCGCTTCGGCGCGTTCGTCGAGGAACAGGATCTCATGCCGCTCCGGGGTCAGGTGCCGGATGATGCCGAACAGGATGGGCTTCATGGCATCCGTCCCGATGTGCTCGAACATATTCAGCCGGATAAATATGATTTTCATCTCGGCTTGTACTCCTTGTCGATGCCGAGGAACTTGAAACCGATATTCGCCCCCAGAATGAAGCAGCCGTACCAGTGCTTCGACCAAGGCGAATGGAGCACGCGCCGGAACAGGCGCTTCCAGGAATAGGACTCCTTCCAGACCTGCCGGTAGATCACATTCAGGCGCTCGGCGGTCATGTTCTTTGGTGTAAAGACTGCCTGATGCTGGTTGTAGCGGCTCCAGTCACGGGTCGTGATGCGGCCCGCCTTGTCATACTCCTCGAACAGTTTGGTGCCCGGATAGGGCGTGAGCACGGCAAACCGGCAGAGATCCAGCCCCAGCGCATCGATGCGCTCCGGGAGAGCAAGGAGCTCCTCCTCCGTATCGCTGTCAAAGCCCAGCACAAAGCACCCGTTGACCGCGATGCCGTGGCTGTGGAGATTGTCGATGATCTCCTTGTACTTGTCCGTCGCCCGGAACCGCTTGCCGACGCCGCGCAGAGAGACTGTATTCATGGATTCGAGTCCGAGGAGCACGCCCCGGCAGCCGCTCTGGTAGGCGGCATCCATCAGCTCATGGTCGTAGCCGAGATCGGCAGTCGCATTGGATACCCAGAGGATATGCAGCGGCTCCATCGCCCGCATCAGGCGCAGGGCATACTCCCGCTTGCCGAAGAAATTCGGGTCATAGAAGATGACCTCCCTGGAATGAAGCGAACGGATCTCGTCGATCACCTTTTCGATCGGACGGGGGGCGCTGTCCCACATGACGCGCATGGAGCAGTATTTGCAGACATTCGGGCATCCCCGGTCGGCGATCATGCCGGGGATGCGCAGCTTGTGTTTCTGGGTGACCTTGTCGCGGGCGGGCGTGGGAAACTCCGCCGCGCAGATATTGGTATCGCGGTAAAAGGGCTTCGGATGCCCGTCCGCCAGATCGCGCAGGAATGCCGGCAGGATCACCTCTGCGGGGCCGGACAGCACGGTATTGCAGTGCTCTGCAACCTCCTCGGGCAGTCCGGTGGCGTGATAGCCGCCGATGGCGACATAGCTCCCGCGCTGCTGAAATGCCGCCGCATGCTTGTAGGCGGTGTGCGCAGAGGAGGTGTCCGCAGAGATCAGCACCACATCGTAATGGGCTGTGTCATAGTCCACACGCTGGGAATTTTCGTCGATCACGTCGATCGTCTCAAACATGCCCTTCGGGATGAGGGAATACAGGGTCGCCAGCGTCAGGGACGGATAGGAGAAAAAGCTCGAGAATCTGCCCCGATAGGCAAGCTCCCGTTCGTTCCATGCATGGATGAGCAGTGCTTTCATACGCCGCCTCCTTCTATCAGGATTCTTACTGATTATTATAGCATACTCCTGCACAGATTGCAAGCATCCCTTGCATTTCCCTCCGAAACATGCTATAATAGACAGGTATGATTCAAACCGGGAGGAATACACATGAATCCAATGACACTCTACATGGTGATCCCCTGTTATAATGAGGAGGCAGTCCTCCCTGAAACAGCCCGGTGCCTGCGGGAGAAATTCGCCGCCCTGACGGAATCCGGGCAGATCTCGGCAGACAGCCGCATCACCTTCGTAAACGACGGCTCGCAGGATCACACCTGGGCGCTCATCCGGCAGCTCTGCACGGACGAGCCGGATCTGTTCTGCGGGATCGCGCTTTCCCGCAATGCGGGGCATCAGGCGGCTGTTCTCGCGGGGCTGATGACCGTCTGCGAGCGCTGTGACGCCGCCATTACGATGGATGCCGACCTCCAGGACGACCCGGATACCATCGACCGCATGATCGCGGCATACTACGAGGGCAATCAGGTCGTGTACGGTGTGCGCAGCTCACGGAAAACCGACAGCCCCTTCAAGCGCCGCACCGCGGAGGGGTTCTACCGCATCATGCAGCTCATGGGCACGGAGATTGTCTACAATCACGCGGATTTCCGGCTGATGAGCCGGCGCGTGATCGAGGAGCTGCGCGGATTCCCGGAGTGCAACCTCTTTCTGCGCGGCATGATCCCGCTGATCGGATTCCAGAGCACGACCGTGACCTACGAGCGCCGCGAGCGCTTCGCGGGTGAGAGCAAGTATCCCCTGTCGAAAATGCTGCATTTCGCGGCGGACGGGATCACCTCGTTCAGCGTCAGACCCCTGAAAATCATCACAAATCTGGGATTTGTGATGGTCGCAGTCAGCATCGTTATGTTCGTCTGGGCGGTGATCGTGAAGATCGCGGGGCTGTCCGTGCAGGGCTGGTCGAGTACGCTGTGCTCGATCTGGTTCATCGGCGGCATCCAGACCTTGTGCCTGGGCATCATCGGTGAATACATCGGCAAGATCTACGCCGAGGTCAAGCACCGCCCGCGGTACATCATCGCGGAGTTTCTCCATGACGGAGAGGAATAAACAAATTGCCCCCCATCAGCGCTGATGATGGGGGGCTATGTTATAGGAAGAGGGGGGAATCTAAGGGGATGTGCTTACTTGACCGGGAAATCTGCGTCTTTCAGCATCTCAAGCGCACGCTTGAGGATATTCAGA
>ONEQ01000299.1 GCA_900316885.1 uncultured Eubacteriales bacterium
AGAAAAAGGCGCGGGAATACTATGCGGACGAATACAGACCGGTCTACTATGACGAGGAGCATGGTATCAACGAGAGCAGGGGACAGATCATTCCCTTTGTCAATGTCCACGAGGACGGGAGTTTTATCCAGCCGCGGACGATGCAGCACACAAGCGCCGTGATCCACAAGTTCTATCCTGCGTTCAACTTTCACTCCCTGCGGCATACGCACTGCACCCGGCTGCTCGAAGCGGGGCTGCCGATCAAATATGTACAGGAACGGCTCGGACACAAAAATATCAGCGTGACCATGGACATCTATAATCATCTGACCCAGAATCAGGCGGAGCAGAGCAAGAAAGCACTGGAGAACGTGTTCAAATGAAAAGAGGCTGGCACCTCAATCGGGTGCCAGCCTTGCTACATGATTTGGGTCGCTGAGGTCGTAGCCCTCATACCGGCTCAGGAAGTCCATGAGCGTTTCGTGTCTGACCTTGTAGGAGCCGAGCTTCAGAACGGGCAGCAAGCCCGTATTGATAAGCTGGTATACATAGGACGGATTGGTATGCAGGATCTGCGACACTTCTTTGACGGTATACAGTACTTTTTCCATGCTTGTCCTCCTTGTCTTTGTTATGGATCTGGTGATGACTTTGTTTTTAGGCGTATAGGCGTATATTTGGCTTGAATGCGTGATTTTTGGCGCGTTATCACGGCGTATGGTATACTTCTTATCTATACGCCGATTATCCCTATGTTTCGGGATATATACGCCTAAACGCCGTTTTTTGAAGTCGGTGCTTAATACAGGCTGTACGTCAGTGCAATGCCCCTGAATCCCCGGACACTCTTGCCGTTGCTCTGGATGTTCGTGGAATACTGCAAATGCAACTGTTCCTCGTTCTGTTTCAGCCACGAAACAAACGTCTCCCGCTTGAATGCTGTGAGCGCGTTATCCTCGCACCAACCGGCATAGCTGCTGTACAGCGCCGAGGACGAAACGCAGAGCTTTTCTCCATAGGTGACACGGCTCGTATCTGCCAGAAATTCCGGAATGTTGCAGCTGTCCTGCACAGTTTCCTTGACGTTTAGCTTTGCCTTGTCGGAGATCGTGAAACGGTAATTGTTTCCGATCAGCCGGAGCAGTCCGTCGTACATCCAGCAGAAAATTTTCTCTTTCTCTGCAATGAATTTGTCCGCGATGTGCGGGTCAATGATACGATTTTCGGGCGGCGGCAATGTGGTCAGAATAATCATTCTGCGGGAAAAACCTTTCGACTTGTCATACAGCGCTTTTGGCGAACCGTTGCCGAAACAGAGCAGTCTGGTGTAAAGCAGTGCCTGTTCCGATTGCTTGCCCTTCGCCTCCACATCAATGGGAATTTCGGCGGTCACGAGGTTCTTGATATACCCGGTGCTTGGCAGCGCCGACATCTGCATATCGTCATCGACCATGAGCAGCTTGTCTTTCAGATTGTACCGGAAGAACCGGTCGTTCTCGATGCGTTGGAAGTTGCCGGTAATCATGCTGTCGCCGAAGATCTCCCGCAGGACGATGGCGATACGCGACTTTCCCTCGCCGCCCTGCCCGATCAGGAACAGCATTTTCTGCCCCTTGGTGGACGGGATCAGCAGATAGCCGAGGTACTCCTGCAAGGTCAGCACGTCCTCCGGCGTGAGCAGTTCCAACAGGAATTGCAGGAACTTTTCCGGATAGAAGCTGCCGTTCCGGATGTTCGGGTCGTACCAGATATTCAGCCGGTTCAGGCAGAATTCCTTGTAGGGGTAATAGTTCCCGTTGAGGTCGAGCTTGCCGTTCTGGACGTGGATGAATGCCGTGTCCGGTTTTGGCGGTTCGCTGTAGCAGTAATGCCGCAGGCTGTCCATAATTTGCGTGACCCGCTTCGGCAGCCCTGACCAGACACCCTGTTTGAGCATCCGGTAAATTTCGTTGCCGAGGGCGTTTTCATCCACAAGCCCGTCCATGTCATAAAACCGCCCGCCGATGCATTTCAGCGGGTGATTGTCCACGAAACGCCGGCAGAATTTCAGCTCGTTAACGGTGGTCTTGTCGAGCATCCATTCCGGGAGTTCACGCTCCGGCTTACTCTGTTCCGCCGGTTCCGTTCCGGGATTCGGCGTCAAGCGATCTGACTTCTGCGAGTTCTCGTTCAATGTTCTCCACAACCTCCTTCATGCTGATGCGTTCGTCCTCGTTGCACAGGATAAAATCGTCCGCAACGGATTCCGCAAACGACTTGTGGCTCAGTGCGTACAGGAAAACGGCATCCGGCTAATTATCCTTTGTGAACACGGACACGGAATCAAAAGCCTTGACGATGTTCTGTTTTGGCGGAATCCAAGAGCAAGAAAAAGATCGGCTATTTCTCATCGGCGGGGGTTGCCGGTCGGCTGACATCCAGTCCCAGCCCGAAATCCTGATTGAGCTGCTTCACGGCATCCATCGGGTTCAGCCCGAACAGGTTCTGCACAAGCCGGATCACATCGCCGTGCGCCCCGCAGCCGTAGCAGTGGTAATGGTCTGCGTAGAGCTTGCAAGAGGGCGTGCGCTCGTTGTGGAACGGGCAGAGTGCGAAGTTGTTCCGGCGCACCTCCACGCCGTACTGACGGGCGGCTGTCGGTACATCGACAAGCTCTTTGATCTCTTCAAAAATGGTCATAAAAGGCACCTCCATAGGAATTGAAAAATGGGTGGAAAATTGCATTTTCGAGAGCAATTTTCTCTTGAAAAACAAAGCATTTTGTGCTATACTATAATTGGATAAATATGGATTGGGGGACGAATACAAATGACGTGTGATTTCCAGACTGTGACCGATACTCTTCTGAAAAACATGGCATCCTCTACCACAATCTTTTATGTCAACCTGCTGAATACGCTGTTCGGTGCGTATCTGAAAGACGCGCAGATCTACGAGTTTGAGCGTTATGCCAGCGCCAAGCTGCATAATGGAACCAACCGCGTTGCACCGGAAATGAGCGAGTTTTATCTGAACGCTGACCGCGAGCTGCTGTGCCGGGACATCCGGGAACTGCTGCCGTCTATCTTCGACAAACCGAACACCTACAAGGAATTGCAGCAGCTCATTCGATTTGATGATACCCTGTCTGCTGCGCTCCGGAAGGACGTTCTCAGCCGTGTTCCGGCTGCCTATTCCGATGATGATTCTCTTATGAATATGATCTATGAGGCGGTGTATCTCGCCGTGACCCGCCAGTACGAAAAGCAGGGTGCCGGCTATGCTGTGCTGCACTATACGAGCAATGCGCTGGCGGTCAGGGATGCGCTGTTTGCGAACAGTGAGTATGTCCCGCCCAGCCGGAATTTCTGCGGACGTGATGCAGAGCTTGCCGAGCTGCACGCTCTGGTGCAGGACAATTCCACGGTCATCATCACGGGGCTTGCCGGGATCGGCAAGAGCGAGCTTGTCCGCGCCTATGCGGAGCGTCACAAATCGGAGTACACCTATTTCGGGTATTACTTCTACAAGGGCAGCCTGAAAACGATCATTGCGGATTGTCTGGGCGACCCCATGGCGGATGACGAGAATGCCCGCTACCGGAACAATCTGGAATTATGTGCCACGTGTGGCACAAATGTACTTCTCATCATTGATAACTTCAATGCGACCCCCGAAGAGGACGATTGTTTCTATGATCTGGCTGATCTGAAA
>ONEQ01000093.1 GCA_900316885.1 uncultured Eubacteriales bacterium
CGAGCCTGCCATTGCCAATGCAGCAACCAGCGCACGGATTCTTCCTGTTTTGTTCATAATCGGTCCCCCAATCATTTTTGGGAATCTCTAAAAACGTTTTTTATAGAGATGGGGGTGTGGGGCGAAGCCCCACACCTAGCCCTTTTGCTTTTCGCAGAAAAGCAAAAGGGAGAGTTTATTAGAGGTTCCCTTATTATCTGAAAACGTCCAGAACTTTTTGAACGCAATCATATTTTATTATACAACATTACAAGGCGTTTGTCTATAGCTGCGTGTGACGAATTTATGATATTTATTGCTATTCTGTCTATCACGAATGGACAAATACGATCCTGCCTCTTCCAGCGCCGTTCGGCGGCGGGACAAAAAAATGGCGAACCAGAAGGTTCGCCCAAAAGTAATAAGGATGTAGGATTTATGATACTGTTATTATACCACGCCTTAACCGAATTGTCAATTGTTTTGGTACAAGATTGGATAAAGCTACAAACTTTTCTTTTTGATTTGTACAAATTGAACAATCACTCGGTGATGCCGAATACCAGATTATCCATTTGCCGCCAGGAATCCTGGGAAATCGTGTAATGCCCGGAGCTGTCCGCATAGATAACCGTGGTCATGGTCTGGGCTTCCTTGTTGGAAACCTCCTCCAGATGGGCGTTGTAGATCTCCAGTGCTTTTTCGCCCCATGACGCTTCCAGTGCGGTATAGGCATCGGTGCCGGGTGTCTCGCTGTAGAATGCCTTGGAGAAGCCGCTAGTGTATGCCTTTTCCATGTCACTGAGGACGAGATCCCAGATGTTCAGCGGCTCTGCGGTGATGGTGATCTGGTAGAGCTCGCCCGCCTTGACGGCATTGGATGCGGAATACTTTGCCTTGCCGATCAGATTTGCCGCAAGCGCGTCATACCCTGCAACGGTCTCAGCGCTCAGCGAGCCCCTGTCAACCGTTGCCTGATGGCAGAGCTGCTCACTCAGGTAGGTGACAGCCTCCTGATGGACTGCATCCGCGTCTGTCTCCGAAGCCTTGGTCAGACTCCGATATGCCTGAGAATTGCCCTGATAGGTGCAGTCCATGACTGCCTGAACGTATTCGGTATAGGTCTGTGCAGCGTGTCCGCATCCGGTCAGTGCCAGACAGAGGATACATACTGCTGCTGCGATTCTGTGCTTCATTCTGCTGTTTCCTCCTCAGTGGTTTCTTCCGGCTGCATCACGTTGGTCTCAGCGGTTGCCTCCGCTTCTGTTTCGTCTGCGGGGGCTTCCTCGTAGACTGCCCAGCCGTCGGAGATCGTCGGGGGGATGGAATTGCCGTCCGCATCATAGAAGGTGATATTGTCGATATAGGTATCGGAGATATTGCCGATGCCCCAGCGCATGATCTGGAGATAGGGCTGTGTCATGGCAGCATCCCATTTTCTGCCGGATGCTGCCAGCAGGAACTTGAAGGTGACATGGCACGCATCCGTCCGTTCCAGGTAATACTCCTGGATATTGGAGCCGGAGAAATCCGCGAAGCCGTACCATTTGCCGTCCGCACATTCCGTACCGCCGCCGCCGCCGATCCAGCCGGGCGCCTTCCAGTTTTCGCCGTCCTCGTTGACATAGAGGGTATCGCGTGCCTCTGCATAGAGGTCAAATTCGATGTGATCGACGAGCTCGAGCTGATCCTGTGCCAGCAGCTTGGAGATATCAAAGCGAATCTTCTGCACCGCATCCTTGTAATTCTCTGCAGTAGAGGTCTGATCGGTGAGCTTGAGCATCTTGTTGCCGTCGATCTCCTCGATGGTAAGGGTACCGTCCACCGCATACTTGTCGTCAACGACCAGCTTTGCCACATCCGCGCCGACCTCATCGAAGGTGACGGCGTTGGGATCTGCCTCCGGAAGCGGGGCGTTTGTAGGCGGCTCGGTGACCTCCTCGGTTGTTTCCTCCTCGGTGACTTCGGTGGTATCCTCGGCGGTTGTTTCCGCAGGTGCGGTCGTTTCTGCGGCAGGTGCCGGATTTCCCTGTGTGCCGCAGGCGGTCAGGGAGAGGAGTGCAGCCAGAATTACCGGGAGAACTAGGTGTTTGTTCATGTTGGTATCCTTTCTTTCATGGACATACGGAAAGCCCTCTGCATCAAGAGGGCATCCGCAGAATTATAATTCTACGCCGTTCTGACGCAGCAGCTCGCGTGCGGAAACAACGGAATCCACACCCTCTGCGTTCTTGACAGGCGCAAATTCGTAGCTGCGCTCCACCTCGTAGGACAGGCAGGATTTCTGCATGTGGATCATATCCAGTACGAGGAGCTCGAATTTGTAGGCATTCGGTGCATCCGGCTTGATAAGCTTGCCGTTCTCATCGATATAGGGTACCTTCTTATTGACCACATGAACCGGCATGGCATCGTTCATGATCTCGGTCAGCTTGGACACCTGGAACAGATAGTTCAGGATGACGCCGTAATTATAGGAGAGTCTGCCATCCGGTTCACGGCTGGTAATCATCTCGTTGGTCATTTCGTAGTATTCCACGATGGAGGGTGTCCCGTCCTCAAGACAGAGCACACCGACACGCTCCTCAGGATCCGCCTTGGCGATGACCTTGGAGCCGCACTCGCAGCCGGACAGAAGCGTCGCGCCGACAAAGCACGGATCTGCGATGCGCTGGAGCACGTTATCCACCGCAAAGATGTTCAGCCACTCGATGCCCTCGCGCTGCAAGAAACCCTGCAATCCGGCTTTTGCCATGGAAGTGAACCAGCCGCCGTTGCCGTTCGGAGAGGTTGCGATGCGTCCCTTTTCCTCAAGTAAAATGCTGCCGTCGGGTGCAACAGCCGGAGCCATATCCTGGATGAAGAAGTGAACATATTCCGGATTGTAGCCGAAATACTTCATTTCCTCAAAAAATTCACGGGTATCCTCGTCATTCTTCTCGCTCGTCATAATGAACAGATGCACGAACGCACCAGCCTTTTCCACAACCTCCATCAGGTTGTTGATGAGGCATTCAAAGATATAGAGCGGACGGGTAACACCAATATTATACATGCCCTTGGGCTTATCGAAACCGAGACGTGTGCCCATGCCGCCTGCCAGCAGCACGGCACCGACCTTGCCCTGTCGGATGGCATCCAGACCGGCACTTTCAAAGCGCTCGCGGTTCTCCTTAATATCGGAAAGTGTCAGTGCGCCGAGGGGTTCAAGCTTGCCGCGTGCAGCCTCACCCTCGCCCTTGTATGCCTTGAACACGTCCAGCAGGGACGGATCCAGCGCATCGATCTGATCCAGCAGAACCTCCTGCTCGACGTCGCCGAGTTCATCGAACCACTTTAACAGGTGAGCCTGTCCGAGCCCCTCCAGTTTTGCTTTTGCTTCAGAAACATTCATGGTGATCTCCTCCTTTTCATCACGCATATAGATACAATCATTATAACATACGGACACCTAAAAATCAATACATGTCGGTGATTTTTTACGCACTAAGCAAATGTGCCATTTGCGCAGCGCACTCTGAAATAATCGTTGTGCAGAATGACGGAATTGACTTTTGGCGAGATCTGTGCTATAATAAGTATGTTAAAAATATATCATTCAGGAGGATGAAGGATATGCGTAAAACAAAGGTAATCTGTACAATTGGTCCTGCGAGTGAAAATGAAGAAACCCTGCGGGAAATGTGCCTTGCCGGCATGAATGTGGCACGGCTGAATTTCTCTCACGGCACCCATGCGGAGCATCAGGTTAAGATTGATCTCATCAAGAAGGTGCGTGATGCACTGCAGCTCCCCATTCCAATCATGCTGGACACCAAGGGACCGGAATACCGGATCGGCACCTTTGAGAACCATAAGATCCTGCTTGCAGACGGTGATACCTTCACTTTTACGGCAGATGACTGCGTCGGCGATCAGGAGCGCGTATCCGTCAGCTATAAGAACCTCGCCAAGGAGGTCAATATCGGTGATACCATCCTGGTGAACAACGGTCTGCTGATCTTCAAGGTTAAGGAGGTACGGGGAAATTCCGTCATCTGCGATGTCGTTGTCGGCGGCGAGATGTCTGACCGCAAGAGCATGAATTTCCCGAATCACGTTTTGCAGGGCGATTATCTGAGTGAGCAGGACAAGTCGGATATTCTGTTCGGCATCCAGAACGGCGTGGATTTCATCGCGGCATCGTTTGTATCCAATAAGCAGGATGTGCAGGATCTGCGCGATTTTCTGAATTCCAACGGCGGCGAGGAGATCGATATTATTGCCAAGATCGAGAACCGGTCCGGCGTGGATCACATCGACGAGATCTGCGAGATTGCGGACGGCATCATGGTTGCACGAGGCGATCTGGGTGTGGAGATCCCGTTCGTCGAGGTGCCGGCAATCCAGAAGTATCTCATCAAGAAATGCCGCCTGCTCGGCAAGCGCGTCATCACCGCAACAGAAATGCTGGAATCCATGATCGAAAAGCCGCGTCCTACCAGAGCGGAGATCTCTGATGTGGCGAATGCCGTTTACGACGGATCGTCTGCGGTCATGCTCTCCGGTGAGACGGCATCGGGCAAGTATCCGGTTGCAGCCGTGCGCAATATGGCGGAGATCGCTGAATCCACCGAGAAGTCGATTGACTACACCAAGCGCTTTGCCACCACGGAGTATGCCATCCAGAACAACATCGACGCCGTATCCCATGTGACCTGCGCAATGGCGATCGACACCAAGGCAAAGGGCATCGTCATCAGCTCGCTGTCAGGTGTGACTGTGCGCATGGTGAGCCGCTTCCGCCCGCCGGTGGATATCATCGGCATGACAACCTCGGAGAAGGCATGGCGTAAGCTGAATCTGAGCTGGGGCGTCACTCCGGTGCTGAGCGAGGAATTCAATTCCGTGGAGGTCATGTTCTACCATGCGTTCCAGAACGCCAAGCGCATCTTTGAAATGAAAAGCGGAGATAACGTGATTCTCACCGGCGGTCAGATTAATGGCAAATCCGGCAATACCAATACCATCCGTCTCGAATCCGTCCGCTGATACAAAATGACAGGAGTGCAAGGCGAATGCCCTGTGCTCTTTGCTTTTATGAGGATATTGTGAATTAAATTCAATCAGCAACATATTACAGATAAATTTTCATATTTTATTGGGCGTTTTTCATGCAAAACGATTGACATGTGTTCTGATTTTTAGTATACTGTTAGATAGAAATTCCCCTGAGGGGAAGAGAGAGGGTAAAAGTATGAAAAAACACACAATCACTGCACTGGCGGCTGCACTGTGCCTCCTTTGCGCCGGGATTCCTGCTACGGGCATTCCGGAAACCGCGGCTGTCACAGCTTCGGCGGCGGACAAGCTCACCTCCGGTGACCTGACGTATACCGTCGAGAATGACACCGTGACCATCACTGCCTGCGATGAGAAGGCAACGGCTGTCGAGATCCCGGGGAAGATCGACGGCAAGCCGGTTGTTGCCATCGGACCGACTGCGTTCTACGGTCTGGAGCTCACCGCTGTCACCATCCCGGAGGGTGTCACCTCCATCGGGTCCGGCGCGTTCTGGCACTGCAAGAGCCTGAAAAGCGTCAAGCTCCCGGATTCGCTCACTGAGATCGGCGCCCATGCGTTTGCGGACTGCGTGGCACTGGAAACACTGGCAATCCCGGAGAAGGTGAGCACCATCGGTGCGGATGCCTTCGGGGATACCCTGTGGCTGGCGGCACAAAAGGAGCAAACGCCCTTTGTTGTGATTAACGGGATTCTCATCGACGCAACGGCTGCGGTTGGTGCCGAGCAGGAGAAGATCGACGAGCGCAAGCAGGCGGATGCCAATTCCCGCGATAAGATCCTGGAATGGCGAAAGCCCGGCAAGCGCAACGACATCATCACCAATCAGGTCGGCTATTTCCGGACGCTCGTCAAGCATGCGACCCTTGTGTCGGATGCGGAGAAGGGGATGGGCTTCGAGCTGATCAACAAGGAGGGCAAGTCCGTTTTCAAGGGCACGACCAAGCCGTTCGGCAAGGATGAGACATCGGGTGACAATGTGCATATCATCGATTTCACGGAATACAATACACCTGGTACCTACACTCTGAAAGCCGAAAACGGTGCTGCATCAAGAGAGTTCAAGATCGACGTCAGCACGGAATACTCCGGTCTGATGTATGACGCGCTGAACTACTTCTACCAGAACCGTTCCGGCATCGAGATCAAGGAGGAGTACATCACCTCCGGCAATAAGACGGAGCTGACCCGCAGCGAGGCACACAATCCCGATATCGGCGTGATTCAGATGGCGTGGGGCTATGAGGGATCTTCCGGCACGCAGGATGTCACCGGCGGCTGGTACGATGCCGGCGACCACGGCAAGTATGTGGTCAACGGCGGTATCGCACTCTGGATGATGCAGAACCAGTATGAGATGAATCCTTCGCTGGATGCCTATGCTGACGGCGCGATGAAGATCCCGGAGAACAGCAACAAGTACCCGGATCTGCTTGACGAGGCACGCTACGAGATGGAATGGATGTTCACCATGCTCGTGCAGGACGGCGATTATAAGAATATGGCGTACCATAAGGTGCATGACGATAAGTGGACAGGTCTGGGACTGGATCCGGCGAATGACAGGCAGAAGCGCTATCTGATGCCGCCCTCCACGGCAGCAACGCTGAATCTTGCGGCATGTGCGGCGCAGAGCAGCCGTCTGTGGAAGGAGCTGGATCCGGACTTCTCCGCAAAGTGCCTGACGGTTGCCAAGGACTGCTACGAGGCAGCGAAGAAGCATCCGAAGGAATTTGCACCGAACAAGGAGCTCGGCGGCGGCGGTGCCTATGCCGACGACAATGTGACGGATGAATTCTACTGGGCAGCATGCGAGCTGTTCATCACGACCGGCGATGCGGCATATCATGATGATCTAGCGGCATTTGAGGGCGCGTTCAAGATGCCGGAAATGATCGGCAAGTCTACCGGACTGAACGGCTGCTTTGACTGGGGCAATACCGCCGCGCTCGGCACGCTCTCTCTGGCACTGAACCAGGATGTGATGACCAAGGAAGAAAAGAGCACGCTTTTAGAGTACTTCACCTCAACTGCGGATCTGTATCTCTATTACCAGAAGAGCAACGGCTATGAGGTGCCGTATCAGGGATCGCACGGCGCTGAGGTAGGCGATCAGGCATATCCGGACTACGACAGCTATGTTTGGGGCTCTAATTCGTTCGTTGCCGATGACGGCATCATGCTTGCCTATGCGCATTATCTGACAAAGGATGTGAAGTATCTGAACGGTGCTGTCGGTGCGATGGACTACATCCTCGGCAGAAATGCCCTGGATTTCTCCTATGTCACCGGCTACGGCGAGCATAGTGCGCAGTATCCGCATCACCGCTTCTGGGCGAAGATGTCCAAGGATAAATACGCGAAGGCACCCTGCGGCGTTCTGGTCGGCGGACCGAATGCCTACATCCAGGACCCGATCATGGAGAAATCCTCCGACTGCAAGTTCGCTGAAACGCCCACACAGCTCTGCTATATGGATCACAATGAGGCATACTCTGTCAACGAGTGCGCGATCAACTGGAATGCACCGCTGGCGTGGCTCTCCGGCTATCTCGCCTGCGAGGGCGGCGGACTTACAGCCGGGCAGGCGTCCTGCGGCAGCCAGATCGAGGAGCTCCCGCCTCCGGATCCGGATGCAGTAGATCCGCTGGAAATCACCATTCCGGATGGGGTTACCGCCATCGGTGAGCAGATCTTCGGCAAGCAGGCAAATACCGTGACCTCTGTTTCGATCTCAGACAGCGTCAAGGCAATCCACAAGGAAGCCTTCTTCCGCTGCGGTCATCTGGAGACGATCACTGTTCCGGCGACCATCGAGGAGGTTGGTGACAATGCATTTGCAGAAACTCCGTGGATTGCGGCACAGCTCAAGGATTCTCCGCTGCTCATCCTCAACGGCATCCTGATCGACGGCACGGCTGCGGAGGGCGAGGTTGCAATTCCGGATACCGTCAAGAAGATTCTCGGCAGCTCGTTCAAGATGAAC
>ONEQ01000064.1 GCA_900316885.1 uncultured Eubacteriales bacterium
GTGGAGCTGTTCAGGGGCTTTGTTTTCGATTACTTCCACCTTTGCAATGGTGTCATGGGATACTCCGGCAACTTTGGCAAGTTCATCCCTGGTTGTACCTTGTGCAGAATTCTGCATAGGGTTCAGCATTCTTTGCTCTGCCTTTTCGGAAATCACCGGCTTCAATCTGAGTGCCAACCTTGCACGTTCATGTGCGGGAAGATCCTCGACCGCTTCACGACCGCTTCACGGGTTCGGGCTGCTGTCCTCTTTGCGCGTTCTTTGCATAACATCGAGTGTTTACCGACTGTTTGAAATTATTTTCCAGAAAATCTGAAATTTTGGCGTGCGCTGTAAATTATGACCTCTATCCAATCCCCACGCATGCGCAGCACATCAAGCTGTGGGGGGGGTGGGTGGTGGTGTCGGTTCAGCTCCTTCCAGTCAGGATCTCGGACACCTTGCCCGCTGCTGTCGGTCAGCTCCTCGGGTGTAGGTGTATCTTACTATTGAAACGAGTCTCTTTGCTCGCTTTTTATATCATCCAGACCGGCACGATCAGATTCTGACCGCTTACAGCGGAAAGCTCCGGACGCATACACAGAATCGCCCCCATGCCGCGCGGCAGACTGCCCTTGTCCAGAATCTCGAATGCCTTTACGATCTCCGTCGGCGGATTGACGGAACGTTTGATCTCCAGCGGATGCAGTTCTCCGTCACTCTCAATCACCATGTCTATCTCATTAGAATCCTTATCACGATAATACCAGAGCAGACATTCCTTGCCGCAGTTGTAATAGGTCTTACGAATCTCCGACACGACATAGTTTTCCAGAATCGCTCCGTTGATTGCACCGTTTGCAAGGATCTCCGGCGTGCTGTAGCGTGTGAGATACGCCACAAGACCGGTATCGAAGAAATACAGTTTCGGTGTTTTTACGGTTCGTTTCAGCAGATTGTTGGAATACGGACGGAGATAAAAGATTACATCCGATTTTTCAAGCACAGCCAGCCAGCGTTTGGCAGTGTCATCGGAGACACCAACATCCATCGCGATATCATGCACATTGAGCATCTGACCCGCACGGCAGCCAGCTGCACGAATGAAATCCGCAAACACCAGCTTATCCACTCTGTCGATCAGCTCGCTGACATCACGCTCGATATACGTCTGGAGATAGCTGTTATAAAAAACATCGCGATCCGTAAATCTGCCGCTGACAAGTCCCGGCATGGAGCCTTGCCAGATTCTGTGATAGATCTCCTGCATGTCAGCAGGGGAGTGTGTGTTCTTTCGCGCCTTGATTGCTGCAAGGTCGATACGGAACGGCTCAGTTTCACCGCTGCCGAATGCTTCATGCTGTGAGACTGAACTCAGATGCAGGAGCGCCACACGACCCGCCAACGACTCCTGCGCCAATTCCATCAGCCGGAACGCCTGCGAACCGGTTAGCCAGAACGAGCCGGGCGCTGCACCGTTGTCAATGGCGATCTTGATATAGGAGAACAACTCCGGAGCATACTGCACCTCGTCGATCATGATCGGAAGCGAATGCAGTTGGAAGAACATGGCAGGATCACTCTTGGAAAGGCGGCGTTCTTCCAGATCGTCCAGAGAAACGTACTCCCGCTGCCCGGTCATGAGCTGTTTCAGCAGAGTCGTCTTTCCGACCTGCCGGGGACCGGTGAGAAGGATACAAGCGTACTCTTTGGACAGGGAGAGAATCTTATCCTCCAGGTCTCGTTTGATGTAAGTCATTGTCTTTCTCCTTTCGGCCAAAATCGCATCTAATCTTATTTTAGCCGAAAATGATGTTTTTGTCAAGGATTTTTATATATAAATTTATTTGATATTAAAATTATGGAATGTATTGTTCGACGGAATGAAGTTCCTACAAGGAGAACCACATTCTCCGGTCAGGTGAACGTGGTTCTTACAAATCAATATTCTTATAATAGTATAAGTAATTGCGATTAGGTATCGAGCGCAAAATCGATTTATTTTGGTATGGGAACATAATGAATTTTCCGCTTGTACCTAATGATACAGGTATGGAATCATAATGCTATTTAATCCATCCGGTAATTAGGAATAAATGGCAAGAAAATAGCGTTTTATCACGTCTAAATTCCTGTTTGAACGTGAACCAAAATGTGTAAAATATGCCCATCTTTCCGCATATTCTTTCGTTTGAAGGTATACTGCCGTTCTGGACATATGTGCTTGACCATCTGACCGCCAATGGAACCTGCCTGACGAGAGGTCAGATCACCGTTGTAGCCGCTGGAGAGATTGACACCAACCTCGCTGGCTGCTTCCATCTTGAAACGATCCATTGCTTCTCTGCCCTTCTGCGTAAATTCACCCTTCATGAGATACTCCTTCCAGCGCCGTGCGGCGCATTTGTTTTTTGTTCAGGCGGCTTTTGTGCCGCAACAGTAGTATGAGTCATCTGCGGGAAATTATCATTGGGAATACATGGCAATTCTGATATGCCATGATTTTGGCAATTTGTTCTGAATTGCATATTGCAATTTATGGCAGACTGTGTTATACTGATATTATACAACCCTCGGAGGTGCTGCCATGTTTACAGAACGATTCCGCCAGATCATGACACTTCTCGGTATTTCCGCCGGGGAGCTTGCCAAAGCTGCTGCATGCGATGCATCCAACATCAGCCGTATGTACAGCGGCTCCCGGATCCCGCGGTGCGGCGGCAAGGCGGCAACCCGCCTGGTGCGGGGACTTTGTACGCTTGCGGAGCAGACCCATCATACCGGTGAGCTCTGCACACTTCTGGGCTGCAATGCCGAAACACTCCCGCAGCGCCTGATGTTCTGGCTCTGCGAGGATACACTGCATCTCCGCAAGGAGAATGTCGCATCTCCGAAGGAGGAGTACCGTACCTTCGGAGAACGCCTCAATGCTGTCATGGAGCTGGCGTGCCTGTCCGATGTCCGGTTTGCCGAGCTGCTGGGACTCGATGCGGCATGCATCAGCCGGTACCGCTGCGGACTGCGCTCGCCGCTGACCAATACGGAACTGATGGATGCCATGTGTTCGCAGCTTCTGGACCGGATACAGGCGCTCCATCACATGCGCAAGCTCTATGACATGACCGGTATGCCTGCCGGTGTGGATTCCTTTCTGTCGTTCCGGAAATGGCTGTTCCGCGACGGTACCGCCAGCGATTCGCTGTGCATCGAGCGTCTGCTCGATCAGATCGACAACTATACGCCGGATGATGCGGATCTTCTCCCGCTGGAGCAGGCGATCGGCGCTCCCCAGCCGGAGCGTCCGTATTACATCGGTGCGGACGGTATGCGGCATGCGATGATCCGATTCCTCACCGATGCCCTGCAAAAGCATGCCTCCGCAATCTGGCTGTATTCCGACCAGAATCTGGAATGGCTGATTGGTGATGCTGCATTTGCTGCGCGGTGGTCCGCTCTGATGCGGCACTGTGTGCAAGCCGGAATCCGGATCCGGATCATCCACAATTTCAACCTCAGCCCCGGTGAAATGCTGGAGGGACTGCGAAGCTGGCTGCCGCTGTACTGCTCCGGGCTGATCGAGTCCTACTATTGTCAGATGGAATGTGGGCGGCGGTTCTCCCACACGCTGTATGTCATTCCGGAGATCGCCTGCATCGAGGGATGCACAACCGATTCCGCGGATGTTCCGGCAGCATACCATTATCATACTGCGACGGAAATCGTATCCATCTATGAGAATATTTTCAATTCCCTGCTGAAAAACTCCAACCCCCTCGCACAGCTTCAGTCCCGTGCCAGTGCTGCCATGTTCCGTGAAATGAATTTCCTCACGGCGATCGGCAACACGCTCTCGCTGGGAACCATGCCGGATGAGGTTTTCTATGCGGCACTGTCCCGCAGCCAACTGGATGCAGCCGGCAAGCAGGAAGCCGAACGCGAATGGAAGGCGCGGCGGCGGCAGCTGATTCGGATGCTGGAGAACGGATTTGTGCATGAATGTGTGCCGCCGACGGAGGATGCCGTGCTCTTTTCCGGGCAATGCCCGCTGGAGCTTCCCGGCGAAACGCTGTACTACACCCCGGAGGAATATGCGGCGCATGTGCGCGAAATTCTTCGGATTTCGCAGAAATATGAGAGCTATCGGTTCTTCTCGCTTCCGGAGCCGGTATTCCCGCATACGCTTCTGATCGCATCGCAGGCGTTCGTCTGTGTTTCGATGCTGCAGGCGCCGTTCGTGACATTCCAGATCACGCATCCGGTGCTGATCGAGGCGTTCCATGAATACTCTGACTGCCTGAAGGCGCCGTATCTGCTGGATCACGAAACGGCTGTCCGGAAGCTGTCGCAATACTTATAAAAAAGCCCCCTTTTCCGCAGAAAAGGGGGCTCGTTTCACAGCATTCGCTGCAATTACTTGATCTCGTGGATCCAGCCTGCGGGCGCTTCGATTCTGCCCATCTGGATGCCGGTGAGGGTGTCGTAGAGCTTCTGGATGGTCGGACCCATCTTCTCCATGCCTGCCGGGAAGCAGATCTCCTTGCCGTGGTCGTTGATCTTGCCGACCGGGGAGATTACCGCTGCTGTGCCGCACAGACCGCACTCTGCGAAATCCTTGACTTCCTCGAAGAATACCTCGCGCTCCTCAACCTCAAGACCCAGGTACTCCTTGGCAACGTATACCAGGGAACGTCTGGTGATGGAGGGCAGGATGGAATTGGACTTCGGGGTAACAACCTTGCCGTCCTTGGTAACGAACAGGAAGTTCGCACCGCCGGTCTCCTCTACCTTGGTGTGGGTAGCGGGATCCAGGAACATATTCTCGTCAAAGCCGGCGCGGTGTGCATCCATCAGGGTGTGCAGGCTCATCGCATAGTTCAGACCTGCCTTGATGTTGCCGGTGCCGTGAGGTGCGGCTCTGTCGAGGTCAGACACGCGGATGGTGATCGGCTTTGCGCCGCCCTTGAAGTAGGGACCTACCGGTGTGCAGAATACACGGAACTGATACTCCGTTGCGGGCTTGACGCCGATAACGGAATTGATACCGAACATGAACGGACGCAGATACAGGGTCGCACCGCTGCCGTAGGGCGGAACATAGGCTGCATTCGCTGCAACAACCTGCTCTACTGCATTGATGAACCTGTCCTTCGGGAATACCGGCATCTCCAGACGGGATGCGGACTGCTCCAGACGCTCTGCGTTCAGGTCAGGACGGAAGGTCACGATTCTGCCGTCCTCGGTGGTGTAAGCCTTCAGACCCTCGAATACGGTCTGCGCATACTGGAGAACACATGCGCACTCGCTCATGGTGATGGTCGCATCCTCGGTCAGAGTGCCCTCATCCCATGCGCCGTCCTTGTAGGTGGACACATAGCGCTTATCGGTCGGCATGTAGCCGAAGCCGAGATTTCCCCAGTCAATGTTTTTCTTTTCCATAATAAAAACCTTCTTTCAGTATATAAAAAGTTTCCTAGGGTACGAATCAAACTCTCTCCGCGATCAGAGAGCCCATCTCGTCGCAGAGCACCTTCCTGCAGCCCTCGCGCATGATGTCGCCGGTTGCATAGCCCTCCGCGAGCACCTTCTTGACGGCATTCTCCACGGCATCTGCCTCGTCGTTCATGTCGAACGAATAGCGGAGCATCATCGCTGCGGACAGGATTGCCGCGATCGGGTTGGCAATGTTCTTGCCGGCAATATCCGGTGCAGAGCCGCCGGACGGCTCATACAGACCGAACTTTGTCTCGTTCAGGGATGCGCTCGGCAGCATGCCCAGAGAGCCGGTCACCATCGCCGCCTCGTCGGAGAGAATGTCACCGAACATGTTCTCGGTCACCATCACATCGAACTGCGAGGGATTGCGCACGAGCTGCATCGCCGTGCTGTCCACAAGTGCGTGCTCGAGGGTCACCTCCGGGTAATCCGCAGCGACCTCGGTCACGATCTTCCGCCACAGACGGGAGGTGTCGAGGACGTTCGCCTTATCGACAGATGTCACCTTCTTGCTGCGCTTCATCGCCACCTCAAACGCCTTGACAGCGATGCGGCGGATCTCGTTTTCATCATATTTCAGGGTGTCGATCGCGGTCATGACACCATTGATCTCCTCGGTTCTGCGCTCACCGAAATACAGACCGCCCGTCAGCTCACGCATGATGAGCATATCAAAGCCCTTTTCGCTGATGTCCTCACGCAGCGGACACGCACCGCGCAGCTCCGGATAGAGCACGCTCGGACGCAGATTCGCGAACAGTCCCAGGGACTTGCGGAGCTTGAGGAGTCCTGCCTCCGGACGCAGATGTGCGGGCAGCTTGTACCACGGGGATGTGGTCGTATTGCCGCCGATGGAGCCCATCAGGACGGCGTCGCTCGCCTTGCACTTCTCGATTGTCTCATCCGTCAGCGGTTCGCCGTTTGCATCAATGGAGCAGCCGCCCATCAGGAGGTCGGTATAGTGGAAGGTATGGCCGAATTTCTTTGCCACTGCATCCACAACCTTGATCGCCTCATTCACGATCTCCGGGCCGATGCCGTCACCCCTGATGACTGCAATATTCTTTGTCATGGTCAGTAATCACCCTTTGCTTTCAACATTTGCGCGGACACCTGTCCGCTGTCAACAAACATATTATACTACGTTTTCCGGTAAAAGTCAAGGGGGCTGTGCAAAAAAACAGTTTTCCCGTCTGTGCGTCCTGTGTATTTCATGATTTTTTTGTGAAATTCCTTGCAATTTATCCGCTCTTATGGTATAATAGCAATATTGCCGCACATTGCGGCCGTAGGAGGTGAGCGTATGCGGTACTATATGCTGGCGTATGAAAAATTCCTGCGGGAATTTCTGCATTCTCCGGATCCGGAGCAGATTCCGAAGATCCGCCGGGAAACCCTGACACAGATCGGCTTTATGCAGCACGAGCGTTTCGTGCATTTTCTGGTCTGCATCCTGGTGGGGCTGGCGTTTTTCATTGCGCTCGGACTTGCATTGTATTTCCGGACAGTCGGGCTTTTTCTGCTGGCTGTGATCCTGCTGGGTCTGCTGGCGCCCTATCTCTGGCATTACTATTTTCTGGAGAACACCACCCAGAAAATGTATGTACTGTATAATCAGCTCTCTGCACTGGAGGACGGCATCTCCTACCCCAACACCAGTGATGAAAAGCTAATGAAGCTTTAGAAAGGATGAAGGAACATTTATGAGCGAAGAACTGAACAACACACAAGAGACATCCCAGGAAGAGCAGTACGACGGAATTCTCGGTGATTACGATGCGAATGCTGTGGAGGAGACACCCGCTGAGGAGTCCACTGAGCAGAAGCCTGCCAAGAAGAAGGGCGGCAAGAAGGGCGCTGCCATTGCAGGTATCGTTGCAGCCGTTCTGGCTGTCGGCGGTCTGGGTACCTTCGGCGTGATGAAATACCGCGAGAATATGCCCAAGACGGCTGCCTACACGGATCATGCCAAGATCACTGACCGTATGGCTGCCTGCTATTTGCAGGATACCGTCAGCATGTACAAGGATTACTACGGCGAGGAGGCACTCAAGTCCTACTTCAGTCTGGATCTGAACCTCTCCCTCAAGACACAGCCCTATCAGGGCTCCGGCGATACCACCTGGTTTGACAATCTGATGGACAATGTCAAGACCAATTCCCGTCAGTATCTCGTACTGAAGGAAGCCGGCGAGGCAATGGGTCACAAGATCACCGATGCCGATGAAGAGATCATCACCGAGCGTCTGGAGCAGGCGGATTATGCCAAGTACGGCAACCGCGTGACCGAGAAGGATCTGCGTGAGGCGCTTGAGCTGCAGGCATTCGGCGCCGGCGTGTACAAGACCGTTTACGACGGCTTCACCTTCAGTGACGAGGAGATCGAGGACTACATCAAGGAAAACGGCAGCAGCTATGTTTCCTGCGGTCTGATGGGCTTCAACCTCAGCTACAGCACGGAGGAAAGCGATACCGACAGCGAGGATGAGGATTCGGATGAGAAGGAGATCGACAAGTCCACCGCCGCCAACCTCGCCAGAAAGCTCCGCGCCTGCAAGACCAAGAAGCAGTTCGAGGATCAGGTGCTTGAGATCCTGACCGAGTATAAGGGCTATACCGAGGAGGACGCGAAGGAGCAGGTGCTCCCGTCCATCTCCAATGATGCGTTCGGCTATTCCACCGGCAACGAGCTCGGTGACTGGGCATTCGGCGGCGAGGCGAAAGTCGGCGATACCAAGCTGATCGAGGCAGAGGGCGCATTCTACGTATACCTCATGACCCGTGAGCCGGAGCGCGACCAGTCTCCGACCATCGATGTCCGTCATATCCTGTTCAGCATCGACGAGCATATCGAGGCTGCCAATCCCGATGAGCCGACCGATGAGGAAAAAGCTGCTGCACTCGAAAAGTGCAAGGAGCTTGCCAACAAGACCCTCGAAGACTGGAAGAACGGCGATGCCACCGAGGACAGCTTCGGTGAGCTTGCAACCGAGCTGACCGAGGATCCCGGCTCTCAGAGCACCGGCGGTCTGTATCAGCATGTTACCCAGGGACAGATGGTCGAAACCTTCAACGACTGGTGCTTCGACGCAAGCCGCAAGCCCGGTGATACCGGCATCGTTGAGACCAGCTACGGCATGCATGTGATGTACTTTGTCGGCTCCGGCGACCCGATGTGGAAGGTCGAGGCGACCTCTGCAATGCGCAACAAGAAGTTCGAGGAATGGTTCAACGAGCAGGAAAATCTCTACACAGTCACCGTCAACGACGACATCTTCAGCGGCATTGATGGCTAACACAAAAAAAGAACGTGCCCTGGCGGCGGTTCGTCTCCTCAGGGAGCGCTATCCCGATGCGCTCTGCTCGCTGGTCTACAGCAAGCCCTATGAGCTGATGATCGCCGCACGGCTGTCTGCACAGTGTACGGATGCCCGCGTGAACATCGTCACCAAGGATCTGTTCGCGAAATATCCGACGCTCCAGAGCTTCGCGGAGGCGGATCCCGCAGAGCTTGAGGAGATCATCCGTCCCTGCGGTTTCTTCAAGACCAAGGCGAAGAGCATCCGGGAAGCGGCAGACCGGCTCCTGCACGTCTACGGCGGCGTGATCCCGGACAATATGGACGATCTGCTCACCCTTCCCGGCATCGGACGCAAGACGGCAAATCTCCTGCTGGGTGATGTGTACCACAAGCCCGCGGTCGTGGCGGATACACACTTCATCCGCATCACCGGACGCCTGGGGCTGACCCGGAACAAGGAGCCTGCCAAGGTCGAGGCGGATCTGCGCAAGCTCCTGCCCCCGGAGGAATCCTCGGATTTCTGTCACCGGGTGGTGCTGTTCGGCAGGGATGTCTGCACGGCACGCAAGCCGAAATGCAGCGAATGTCCCCTGTCCGGGATCTGTCCGGGGAAAACCTGACCGGCATCCCGCAGTTTTCACAAGCGGTTTTGTTGAAATTTGTGCAGTATTTCCCGATTCCGGCAGTTCTATTGACAAATCGCGGAAAATTCGTTACAATAATAAATAGGTGTATTCCCGCAGGGGATACTATGCAGTAATTCGCAAATTTATAATAAGGCGGTATCATCAGAATGGGTATTTTAACTTCCATTTTCGGCTCCTACAGTGCCAAAGAGCTTGCCCGGATCGAACCGATCAAGAACAAGGTGCTCGCTCTGGAGGAGGAATACAAGGCTCTTACAGATGCAGAGCTGAAGGAAAAGACATATGAGTTCAGACAGCGTCTGGAGGAGGGTACGGATACACTCGACACCCTGCTCCCCGAGGCTCTGGCAACCGTCCGCGAGGCGGGCGACCGTGTGCTCGGCAAGCGTGCGTTTGAAGTACAGATCATCGGTGCGATCGTCCTCCACCAGGGCCGTATCGCTGAGATGAAGACCGGTGAAGGTAAGACTCTCGTTGCGTGTTTGGCAGCCTATGCCAATGCACTCGGCGGTAAGGGTGTTCACGTTGTCACCGTCAACGACTACCTCGCAAAGACACAGTCGGAGGAAATGGGCAAGGTTCACCGCTTCCTCGGTCTGACTGTCGGCTGCATCCTGCATGGTCTGACCAATGCGCAGAGACGTGCGGCTTACAACTGCGATATTACCTACGGTACGAACAACGAGTTCGGCTTCGATTACCTGCGTGACAACATGGTCATTTATAAGAAGGACATGGTACAGCGCGATCCGAACTTCGCCATCGTCGATGAGGTGGACTCCATCCTGATCGATGAGGCACGTACTCCGCTGATTATCTCAGGTCAGGGCGACAAGTCCACTGACCTCTACAAGCAGGCTGATGTGTTCGCCAAGACCCTGAAGTCCTACACCGTTGTCGAGATCGACGACAAGATCGATCAGGAGGACATTTCCGAGGACGCAGACTACATCATCGACGAGAAGGCAAAGACCGCGACCATCACCCGTCAGGGCGTGGAGAAGGCGGAGAAGTACTTCCATGTCGATAACCTCATGGCAAACGAGAATATGACCCTCCTGCACCACATCAACCAGGCACTCCGCGCAGTCGGCATCATGAAGAATGACATCGACTACATCGTAGAGGACGGCGAGGTTGTCATCATCGACGAGTTCACCGGTCGCA
>ONEQ01000089.1 GCA_900316885.1 uncultured Eubacteriales bacterium
TTAAGCTCTTTCACGTCGAAAATACTTGGCTGGTGACGGCCTGGAAAATTAGATAGGTGCCGGCATGTTTGAAACCCGCTTCTTTTGAAGCGGGTTTTTTGTTTGTTTTTCGCTCTGTAACCGAATAGTAATCTTTGTGATCGTTTGGCGTAATTTTCAAGAAAATAGTAACAAAGTATTGACAAAAGGAAGAATCTATGGTATAATCAATAATGTGAGTTGGAGTGAAATCCAGCCATTTCATGGGGAGACAAACATAGATATAGAGAGATCCATCCAACAGAAACGAATCAAGGAAACGCAGGAAACGCAATTAGGAAACACTAGGAGGATGATTGATTCCATGAAGATCAAAACACTTCTGCCGGCACTGGTAGCTGCTCTGACACTGGCTGCAATCCCCGCATCCATGCAGACTCGTCAGCTGGCATCGGCAGATACTGCACCCGATATGATTAAGCCTGCACTGCTCCATGCATCGGACAGACTGACAAAGGATCGGAATGGCAGTGCATCGTATATTGAAAACGGCAGAGCCGTTATTGGTAAATTCCGTCTAACGCCCAACTACCTCATGGGTGATGTGAATGCAGACGGTACTGTAGATTCTCAGGATTCGACTATGTTGCTGTCCTTGTTTGCAAAGCAGGGCGCAGAGGCAGGTATTGTAACAGAAAATCTCATCGCATACGGCGATGTCAATGAGGATCAGATCCTCGACCCGGAGGATGCGATCAAAATTCTTTCCTATTCCGCACGCCGCGGAATCGGCGCTGCGGAGGATCCGCTGGGAACTGCGTATTTCTATGCAGATTCCAACGGAAAGCTGGTAACCGGAAAGATTACAGACGCGGAGAATGGTAACACCTACTTCGCTGACAAGAATTTCAAGCTCATGACGGGCTGGGTCAACGATAACGGCACCTATCATTATTGCAATGAGAAGGGCACAATGCTCACCAAGACATGGTGTACACTTCCGGACGGTGCCAAGGGATGGATCGACGAGACCGGCTCTGTTCTCAAGGGAACCTGGCTGGAGGTTGACGGCGGCAGATGCTACCTGGATCCGAACGGGCACCTGACAACCGGTGAGAGCACGATTGGCGGCAAGCGCTGGCTGTTCGATGCGAACGGTATCTGCGTCAAGGAGATTTCCGAGAGCAAGGATAATGCAGCAAAGGTAGAGACACCCACTGAGGCGGCAACCGAGGCTGCTACAGAGGCGACGACCGAGGCAAAGCTGTCCGGCTGGCAGGAGGTCAACGGCGTCAAGTATTATTACAATCCGAACAATGGCGAGAAGATCGCCAACTGCTGGATGACGCTGGATGGCAAGGACTACTGCATGAATGCAGACGGTGCAATGCTCACCGGCTGGCAGAATATCGGCGGCAGCGTTTACTACATGAACAATGATGGTGTTAAGCAGACCGGACTTGTCAATGTGGACGGGAAGACCTTCTTCTTGGATGGCAACGGTGTCCGCATGACAGGCTGGCAGTTTGTAGACGGCAAGAAGTATTATTTCAAGCCGGATACCTGCGAGATGGTTGTTGGAAAGACAGTTATTGGCGATTCTACATACATTTTTGGTAATGATGGTGTGATGATGACCGGCGTGGTGACGTTTGAGAACGAAACCTATGACTGCGGCGAGGATGGTGCCGTAGCGGTCAATACAGCGAATGTATTCGAGATTCCGGCACCGGAGAGCTTCAATTTTGAGGTTCCGGCACCGGAGGAATTTGAGGTTCCGGCAGTTGCGGAGCAGAATACGGCTCCCGTGACTCTGGATACCACGAACATCAACACGATCCTGAACACTGTTCAGCGTGGCGAGACCAAGCGCCAGATCACGGTTTATAACCGTCAGAAGGGTAACGGCGCGATTGACTTTACCCTGAAGCTCAGCGACAATGACATTAAGATCATTGAGCAGTTCGCGGCTGAGCATTTCCCCGAGAATTCTACGATGGCTGAGAAGCTTTATATCACGCATCAGTGGATCCACAAGAATGTTGATTACGCTTATGCAGGTGCAAAGTGGAATGCAATCGTGAATAAGTCCTATGTAGACGCGATCTTTAATTACAGAAGCGGTCAGTGCGTTCAGTACAACGGTGCAATGGCATCCGTACTGGCATACTACGGCTACGATGTCTACATGGTACGCGGATGGACACGTCCCGGCGTGCAGCACTACTGGACTGAATGTAATGTTGCCGGCAAGACTTACCTCGTAGAGTGCGGTAATCTTGGCAAGAACGGTGACAGCTGGCAGTATTTCTTCAAGGAATACCCGAATCCGGGTGCTTATCAGTAAAAACATCATGTCCCCTCCGGCAGCCGGAGGGGACATTTCTTATGCAATGAAAAACCCGGCGTTTTCGCAGACGCCGGGCTTTGCCTTATACAGAATGCTTGACGCGGTCAGCTTCCTCGGCACGCTTGCCGTTGTTCCAACGGGTCATATTGCCTACCAGATAGCCGGTGATGCGGCGGATCCGATCGAACGGCACGGTGTCGTAGGTGTAATCCACATCCACATAATCCCCGTCCACCTTAAAGGTGACCTCACGGAACAGGCGCTCCGGATATTTCTTATGGAGCATCTCCATATACGCATTCATTTCCTTATGCGACATCTCGCCGCCGATGACATTGTATTTCATGGGTAAGACCTCCTGTGATTTTTGGTGTATCTTTAGTATACCATATATAGTGTAGTTTGTCAATAGAAACGCCTCTTTGACACAAAATGTTGTATCTGACCGGTATTTCCCGGAGATGGGCTTTTTCCCTTCGGGCAAAATTTACTGATAGAAAAAGACTATTGACTTCTTGCAAATCGCCGTTAAAATCTATATCAAAATGTGCATACAAACAGATAAGCAGTATGCACCTGATATAGCAATTCCTTGCTTTAACCTTGAAATATTTTATCCAAAATGCCGAAAATGATGCACTTTCTCCACCTATTCGGCAGTTCGTCGGTTGTTCGGTTCGCCGCTTTGCAATATAATAATAATAGAATGTACATACATTTGCCGGTAATTGGTAAAATTTGACCGGATAACATGAAAGGATGATGAATATGCATACACGATCAGCTACGCAGCGCCTGCTGGCTTCGCTCGTCGGACTGTCCATGGCAGCGAACCCCCTGTTCTGCGAGGCGATGCTCCCTCACGCTGCCGCTGCGGATGGGATCGCATTTTATGTATCGCCTGACGGCAGCGATACCGGCGACGGATCCGAGAGCGCACCGTTCCAGACCCTGACCGCAGCGCGTGACGCTGTCCGCAAGATCAATTCCGATATGTCCGCGGATATTACCGTATATCTGCGCGGCGGTGAATACCGGCTGACAGAGCCCGTGCAGTTCGACACCCGCGATTCCGGCACGAACGGTCACCGCATCACCTACAGGGCGTATGACGGGGAAACGCCGGTCATCACCGGTGCCGTCAAGGTCACCGGCTGGACCAAGGGCGACAACAATCTCTGGACTGCAAAGCTCGACCGCGACACCAAGCTCCGCAACCTCTATGTCAACGACCACCGCGCCAACATGGGCAGCCTGGGCGTCGGTGCCAAGGGCGGCTACGGCGATTACAGCATCAACAAGGGCCAGGCTGACTGGGCATGGGATTCCGGCAAAAAGAGCGACGGCGTGAAATATAATATCAACGATTTTCCGCGCATCACGTCCGATTTCGACGATCTTGAGATCGTCAACGGCACAACATGGAACGAGAACATTGTGTGTACCCGTGACATCAAGGCAGACGGCAATTCGCTGATTCTCCTCATGCAGCAGCCCTACGGCGCAATCGCGCAGACACCCGGCTGGGGTGCAGGCTTCTCTACGGGCGGCTGGCACACGATCTACAATGCGCTGGAGTTTGTGAATGATCCCGGCGAGTTCTTCTTTAACAAGACCACCCACACCCTCTACTATTACCCGATGCAGGGCGAGGATATGTCCAAGGCGGATGTTGAAGCGCCTGTGCTCGACCGTCTCATCGTCATTTCGGGCAAGTCCACGAGTGACCGCGTGAAGAATATCGGTTTTGACGGCATCACCTTCGCGCATACCGATTACCAGCTGACGGAAGTGGCAGGCTCCCACGGCAAGGCGACCTGTCAGGCAGCGCAGTCCTACACGGCGTTTGCGGATTCCAACTGGCACAAGTACGCCTACGAGATGGCGGATACGTTCCCCGCGGCTGTCTATGTCACCAACAGTGACAGCATCTACATCACCAACGGCGTGGTCAAGCACACGGGTGCGGACGGCATCTCCATGACGAATGACGTTATCAACTCCACCATTTCCGGCAACTACATCACGGATATCACCTCCAGCGGCATCACCATCGGACATCCGCAGCACGTCTATATCGGCGACAAGAAGTCCGGCAACCACGAGAAATATGACGTGGGCGTGGAAGGTGTCTGCAAGAACGATACCGTCACCCAGAATATGCTCTATGATATCTCCGTAGTCCACGGCTTCGGCGGATGCGCGGCGATCACGACCTATTTCGGTGACAGTGTGAAGATCATCTCCAACACCATCCAGAAGACCGCCTACAACGGCATCCACCTCGGATGGGGCTGGTGCAACTTCAAGGACAGCACCACCTGCAAGGACAATGTCATCAACAACAACCGTGTCATCAACTGCCTGAACCGTCTGCACGACTCCGGCGGTATCTACACCATCGGTCAGATGCCCGGCACGGTCATCAACGAGAACTACATCCAGGGCATCCCGGCAGGCGGCCCCGGCGCACCGACCTACGGTCTGCACAATGACGAGGGTACCGCATGGATCGAGGAGAACGACAACATCCTGGAGATCGACCCGAACGTTACTTACACCATCAACTGCGAGGACTACGGTCAGAAGCACCATCTGAACATCGCCCGCACCTATGCGACGGTCAACAAGATGGGCAAGAACCCGCCCGATTCCAAGATCGACACCCCGATCGTTGTCAAGGACAATGTATGGCCGTTCCAGCAGTACAAGTTCTGCCTGAATTCCGGCGTGGATGACGATCACCGCCAGCTCGTTCCGAGATGGCTGACGTCGGCAGCGAATTATGTATTCCCGGCAAGCTGCGAGACAACCGGCGGCAGCAAGCTCCCGATCCGCAAGGGTGACGGCACCGTCTGGATCGCACCGGACAATACGACCGATTTCGTCAAGGGCGACACCATGACCAAGGCGGCAGTCAATGCCACCTCGATCAAGACTCCGACCAAGGAAGGCGAGTACCGCATCTATGTCGTGGACAAGGACGGCAAGGTAAGCAAGTCCAACCATATCCTGCGCATCAAGGGCATGAGCTCCGGCAATGACGACGCGGAGGTCATCGAGGCAGAGCGCTACGACGATCAGTCCGGCATCCAGACCGAGAACTGCTCCGAGGGCGGCAGCGATGTGGCATACATCGAAAACGGCGATTACATCGGCTTTAAGAACGTCGATTTTGCAGGCGGCGCAGAGTCCGTGGATTTCCGCGTGGGATCCAACGGTGCGGAAGGCGCTATCGAAGTCCATCTGGATGCCCCGGACGGCAAGCTCATCGGCAAGATGGATGTCGCCGGCACAGGCGGCTGGCAGAAATGGGCGACCCAGACCTGCAAGATCGAAAGCACCACCGGCAAGCATGACGTGTACCTCGTCTTTACCGGCGGTGAGAGCTATCTCTTCAATCTCAACTGGTGGCGGCCGAACTGTGCTGCAGCCGAGGTCATTTATGGTGATCTCGACGACGACGGCGTGGTGGATGTCTATGATCTCGCGCTCCTGAAACGCGCGGCCGTCACCGGTGAGACCGAACGCTTTGTTCAAGCGGATCTCAACGGCGACGATGAAATCACAGCATTGGATGTGGTCCTCCTGACCAAGTTCCTGCACGGTTTGAGCGAGCTCTTTCCGATAACAGAAAATGATCGATGACGGATGACAAAATCCCCCGGCTTGATAACCGGGGGATTGTTTTGTAGAAACCTCTTGAAACTATGTTTTTAGAGGTGGGGGTGTGGGGCGAAGCCCCACAAAATCCCCCGGTCAAAGAACCGGGGGATCGATTTGTGTTACTTGGTAACAGGGAGAGACTTAATGGTGCCGGTGATGAGCTTCAGAACGTTCAGAGCATCATCGCTGGTAACCTTGCCGTCAGCATTGGCATCGGCAGCCTTCTGCTCGTCTGCATTCAGATCCAGCGTACCCAGCAGGAACTTGTTCGGCTTGGTAGCATCGGTAGGCTGCGGAAGATCGTCGTTCTGTGTGGGCTTGGTAGCCTCAGTCGGATCGGTGGCATCCGTGTTGTAAACGAGTGTGATGGAATTGTAGGTGAAGCTTACATCGGAGCCGTCATCGGTCTCGGAGGAGGAAACCCACCAGTGCTGCATCTCACCGGACTTGACAGTCAGGGAGGAGGTCAGCGGGAGATTTGCGTTCTCCTTGTCCGGATCGGGCTTGCGGTACTTGTTGTCAAACTTGACAACGACCTTCTTGTCGCCCTTGTTCCACTGGAACTCCTTGAAGCCCCAGGTCTTTTCGCCGGTCTCGGCATCGATCAGATCATTGAAGCAGATCGCGCCGCCGCCGCAGTACCAGTCCGGGGACTCGGAGCTGCAATCGGAGGTCACGTCGATGATGATCTCCTTGAGGTTTGCCGGATCATCGATCGGGATGGTCTTGCCGCTCTTGCCGTCCTTGAGGTCCTCATACTTGATGGTGACTTCCTTGGTAGCCTTGGGCTCGGTCGGCTCAGTCGGCTTGGTGGTGGGCTCGGTAGCCTCAGTTGCCTTGGTTGCTTCCGTTGCCTTGGTTGCCTCTGTCGGACCCTGGGTCGGGTCGATCGGGTTGCCCTTGGAAACGGCATACAGACCGTAAGCGGTCATGGTCTTGCCGGTTGCGCTGATGTAGAGCGTGGTCATGTCGTCCATGGTGTTGCCGTAGTTCTCAAGCGCAGCCTTAATATCGTCATAGGTGAAGATGCGCTTGAACGGGGTCTCGCTCTCGTCGGAGGACTGAACGCGGTCCCAGATCTTGTTGTCACCCTGGAGCACGAGCTCCGGCTCGGATTCGGAATCATACAGCAGCACCAGATCATAGCCGTTGCCGATGAAATCCTTCCAGTTCTCGATCTCGATCGGGGTATTGCCCCATACCTTGAGCGCGGTACCCTTTTCGCTCTTGAAGATCTCTTCAGCGCCGGTCAGATCGAAGTCCGACCACTTGAAGGTGGGCTTTTCAAGCTCCTTGTAATCCGGGAGCGTGGGGGTAATGCCGTAGACCTTCATCATTGTCTCAACGACCGGCTTGGACTTGGGATACCAGGTGTTGGTCGCACGGTAAACATAGCCGTGTGCCTCGCCGTCGCTGCGGTCTACCACGTTGTTGTCCCATAGTACGCACGGGATGCCCTGCTCCTTTGCCTTGGACAGGTAGGATTCTGCCCAGCGGCAGCGGTCCTCGGTGTTGTCGAAGTCGGATGCGGAGAACTCACCGAGGATGATCGGTGCATTCTTCTCCTGCTGGATCTTGCCGAACTCATTGAACATGTTGGTCAATGCGCCCTCGTAATCCTCGCCCCATCCGCTCTTGCCGGGGAAGCTGTGGTTTGCCTTCTCGTCGGTTGCCATCGTGAAGTAGTACGGTGCATACGCATGGACGGAAAGCGCTACGTTTCCGGCATTTGCCGGGATCTCAATGGCGCGGATCGACTTGGGGTCGCTGGATGCGCAGTAGCCGGGCAGCATGAGCAGACGCTCCTGGTTTGCCGCAGACTTGTTGGCGCGGACCGTCTTGACGAACGCCGCATTGAGCTTGTTGATGTAATTGGAGGTATAGCCGCCGTCCTCGGTACCGTTGCCCCACTGGTTGACATCGGGGTTATTGACCTGACGCGGCTCGTTCATGCCCTCGAAAATGAGGTGCTGGTCGTAGTCCTTGAACTCCTCTGCGACCTGTGTCCAGATGTCGGTGAGCTTCTTCTCGGCATCCTTGTAGGTGTCGTCGGTGAACACATCAACATTGACCCAGTTCTCATGGTGTACGTTCAGGATAACGAACATGTCGCGGTCGATTGCGAAATCCACCGTGGACTTGACGTAATCCATCCAGGTATCATTGACCAGATACATTTTGGACGATTCATCCCATTCGAGATGCTGATACCAGGTGGTCGGGATACGGACGGTGTTGAAGCCGCCGTCCTTGACGGTCTGGAACAGTTCAGCGGTCGGCTCCGGATTACCCCATGCCTTTGCAAATTTGCCGGGTGCCGAGGTGCTGCTGAGCTTGTCCGCGGTGCTGTCCAGCGTGTTGCCCAGGTTCCAGCCGATGGTCATCTTGGATACGATACCCTTCGCATCCTGACCGGTGAGCGATGCCGCATGGACATCAGCGAGCGGCAGAGAGCCCATCCCTGAAACCGCGAGTGCAGATGCGGACAGGGCGGAAACGAGTCTGCCTATCATTTGATTCTTCATTTGAAAGACCCCTCTCTTGTGGATTTGGTTTGCTTTTCTCCGTGAGTGCAGGCACAGAGTCAAGCAGTGCCTCTTTATGAAAACGTGCTCATGCTTTTATTATAACGAATTCATCGCCCTGTGTCAATGAATTTTCAGCAAAAATTGCCGAATCGATATGTAAATATTTTTTATGGAGAAAATGCAAATGCAACAAGTTCATGCTTTATTCACAATGCGAAAAAAGACGCACAAAATTCCCCCTCCGAATGTTCCGAAGGGGGAATTCTTTATGCAAAGGTGGGAAAATTGCTTATGCCTTGCCAACAGAACCGAAGAGCTCCATCTTCTCCTTAACGGTAGCCTTGATAGCCTCAGCACCCGGAGCGAGAAGCTTTCTGGGGTCAAAGCCCTTGCCCTGCTGATCCTTGCCAGCCTCGATGTACTCGCGGGTAGCCTTCTGGAACGCCCACTGGCACTCGGTGTTGACATTGATCTTAGCAACGCCCAGGGAGATAGCCTTCTTGATCTGGTCAGCCGGGATACCTGTACCGCCGTGCAGTACGAGCGGCATCGGGGTCTCTCTGCCCTCGTTGACACGCTTGTTGATCGCCTCGAGAGTCTCAAAGCTCAGACCCTCCCAGTTGTCCGGATACTTGCCGTGGATGTTGCCGATGCCGGCAGCCAGCATGGTAACGCCCAGATCAGCGATGGTCTTGCACTCCTCGGGATCAGCGCACTCGCCCTTGCCGATAACGCCGTCCTCTTCGCCGCCGATGGAACCAACCTCTGCCTCGAGAGACAGACCCAGTACATCGCAGGTATTCTTCAGAGCGGTGGTCTTAGCAACGTTCTCGTCGAACGGCAGGTGAGAGCCGTCGAACATGATGGAAGAGAAGCCGGCATTGATGCAAGCCTTTGCGCCCTCAAAAGAGCCGTGATCCAGATGCAGAGCAACCGGAACCGTGATGTTCAGCTCCTCGATCATGCCATTAACCATGCCAACTACAGTCTTGTAGCCGGTCATGTACTTGCCTGCGCCCTCAGATACACCGAGGATGACCGGAGACTGGAGCTCCTGTGCGGTCTGCAGAATTGCCTTTGTCCACTCAAGATTGTTGATGTTGAACTGACCTACGGCATACTTGCCGGCACGAGCCTTGTTCAGCATTTCCTTAGCAGAAACTAATGCCATTGTAATGACCTCCTGTTTTATCGTTCCGGGCAGAGCCCGTCAAAACTATTATACTATATCCGTGCGGAAAATGCAAGAGTTTCCGGAAAATTTTTGATAAAAAACTAACATACGCTGTTAGCTGTCAAAAACAGCGATGGATCTGTACAGTTTTATCGTTTCGGAGGATCGAAAAACTGTATATAACGTAAATTTCATTTAAAAATGCTTGACATTTTTGTAAATATCATTTACAATATGGGTAACGGAGCGGAACTCCGGACATTACTATGAGGGGGTCTGAGTATGTGGACTAGAAGTTTATTAAAAAAGAACGCATGGGATAACCTGAAGGGCTACTACTGGCCGGCGCTGGGTGTCAGTGTGCTGGCAGGCGTTATGGGTGCCAACGGCGGCGGAGGCGGCTTTAGCGGCGGAGGCGGAAGTTACAACAATCTGACCAATTCCGGCAGTTCGTCCGGAAGCGGATCTGATATCGCGCCGGAGGTTCTGATCGGAATTGTCATTGCAGCTATTGTGATCTTTTTGGTCGTGATGGCATTCAGCCTTGCATGGGTCGTACTCTTAGGCGGTCCGACACTGTGCGGCAGATGCAAGTATTTTGTGACAGCCCGCAATGGTGACCAGAATTTCAGCCATCTGTTTGATAATTTCAAAAACGGCAACTACAGCAAAACTACCAAGGCGATGTTCTACTATTATGGTGAGATCTGGCTCTGGTCGCTGCTGTTCATTATTCCCGGTGTTATCAAAACCTATGAATACGCACTTGTACCCTACCTGCTGGCAGAGAATCCGGATCTGGATATCAAGCGTGCCAAGGCGATTTCCAGGCAGACCATGGACGGCGAGAAGATCAATTACTGGGTACTTCAGCTCTCCTTCATCGGCTGGTATTTGCTGGGCGCACTTGCCTGCGGTATTGGTACAGTCTTTGTTCAGCCGTATCAGTTTGCAACTGACGCAGAGTTCTATATGTGCATGAGAGCCAAGATGCTGTCCTTCGGCTATGCAACCGAGGATGAGCTGACCGGCGGCTTCTACAACGGCATGGGCGGCAGCAATCCGACCAACCCCGGATCCTCCAGCCGTTACAATGAGCCGGATTTCTCCAGCAATGCATACAACGTACCGAACAATGCTTACCAGAACCCGAACGATCAGTATGGCGGCATCATGCCCGGCGTGGATGCAAATCAGCCGGAGACACCGCATGTGGATCTGAACAAGTACAACAATAACAACAACGATCCGAACAATCCCTATAACCAGTAAGCAAGAGCCTCCTCCGGCAGCGGGGGAGGCTTTTGATTGGAAAAGATCCGGTAAAGAATATTTCAATTTCGTCATAATCCTTGACAAGCTACAGAAAATGTGCTATACTTATACCTGTACTAATGCAAGTAATACACCCGGCAACAACGACTATGGGAGGTATATCCATGAACAGAAACGCAACGCGCACGACAGCATTCCTGCTCACCGCAGCACTGGCTGTGACGAGTCTCTGCGGCTGTGCCAAGAACGGAAACGGCGGCGGTATCAGCAATATCGGCGGCAATAAGGCAAACAAGGGCAAGCTGGAGGTTTCCTTTGACCATTCCTATTCCGGCGAGAAAATTGACCTTGGTGAGATCAAGAACCCGCAGTCCGGGGAACTGATCGGTGACAAGGTGCTGATTACGGGCTATGATGAGAATTATAACAACCAGCTTGCCGTGCTCTACAATCCTGCGGACGGCAGTTCAAAGAAGATCGAGTTCGCCTATCCCAAGACGCTGGGGGAGGATGAGAACTCCTATATCCAGTCCAGCTTTTTGGACAGCGAGGGCAATTATGAGGTGCTGTTCAGCGGCTACGGCTGGAAAAAGGGGGAAAGTGAAGACGGTGAGGATGATGAGTATTACGACCTCGGATCGACCATCGAGGTGTATGACAAGGATTTCAACGTCATCGAGACCCGCTCCCTCAAGGATGTCTTCGGCGAGGATGTAGGCGTCAGCACGGTTGTCGCCAGTCCCGCAGGCGGCTATCTGGTCTCCATGTGGGACAATAACACCGGCAGCCAGATCGTCAGCATCTATGACAAGGATTTCAAGAAGACCGGCGACCTCAAGGCAAACCTCGACTACATCGAGAATATGTACACCGCCAGGGACGGCAATGTCTACATCAGCTACGAGACAGACGACAATCAGCCGGGCTTCGGTACAATCGACCTGACAACCTGCACGATCAACCCGGTTGAGATCAAGGATAAGCCCACATGGGTGCGCGGCTGCTTTGCGAGCCAGGATGACAAGTATGATCTCTGCATGTATGATACCGAGAACGTCTATGGTGTCAATGTCAAGGCAGGCACCTGCGAGCCGATTCTGAACTGGCTCAATTCCGACTTCATCGGCAATTACATCGGTGCGGTGCTCCAGCTGGGTGACGGACGTTTCATGGTAACCAGCAACACGATGAACAACAAGGGTCAGGAATATTCCCAGGATACCTGGCTGCTCACGGCACGTCCGGCAGATGCCTTCAAGGACGTCAAGATGATCTCCATGGCAGGCTTGTACATCGCAGATGACGTGATGCAGCAGGTTCTGAGCTTCAACCGCACCCATGACGATGTCCGCATCGGTGTTGTCAGCTATGAGAAGTACAGCACCGAGGATAACCCGGAGGGGAGCTTCGAGAGGTTCAAGACGGATATGACCTCCGGCATTGTGGCGGATCTGATCCTCACACAGGGTCTGCCCTATGAGAGCTTTGCCAACAAGGGTCTGTTCCTCGACCTGACTGACCGCATGAGCGCGTATACCGATGCAGACTACTTCATGAATGTATTTGATGCGCTCAAGTACGGCGACAAGCTCTATCACGTCGGCGCCTCGTACAGCGTGGAGACGATTGAGGGCAAGGAGGAACTGGTCGGCTCCAAGATGGGTCTTTCCGCTGCGGAGTTCATGCAGCTTGTCAAGAATCTCCCGGCAGGCACCGCAGCGTTCGGCGAGATGACCAAGGAAAGCGCCGGCTATTCGCTGCTCAGTACGAATGTCCGGAATTTCGTGGATGCCGGTGCCGGCACCTGCTCGTTTGATTCGCCGGAATTCATCGAAATGCTGGAATTCTGCAACACCTTCCCCACGCAGGAGGAGATGGATAAGACGATGGAGGAGAATCAGAAGTACTGGGATGAACAGCAGTACCAGTACATCAACGGCAAGACGGCAATGGCTACAACCTGGATCTACAGTCTCCGTGATGCCTACCGTCAGCGCATGACCAACTTTGACAAGGCGAAGGTCACCCGTGTCGGTTATCCGGTTGCGGGCAGCAGCGGCAACGGTGGTCGATTCTCCGTGACCAGCACCATCGCGATTTCTGCCAACACCGATCTCCAGGAGGAGTGCTGGACGTTTGTATCGTCGATGTTCTCCGAGGAAGCACAGGAGTCCCTGCAATGGGTGCTGCCGGTCAGCCGCAAGGCATTTGACAAGCAGGTGGAGGAGGCGATGAAGCCCGAGACCTACAAGGACGAGGAAGGCAAGGAGGTCACTGCGCCCTTTACGATCTGGCGCGGTGATGAGGAGATCAAGATGCCCGAAATGCCGAAGTCCTTTGCAGATGATCTGAAATCCTACATCGAGGGAATCCGCGATGTGGACTACTATGACAACACGCTCCAGCAGATTGTGGACGAGGAGGCACAGAAGTTCTATGCAGGCGATCAGACGGCGCAGCAGGCAGCCAGCATGATCCAGAACCGTGCAAGCCTCTACCTCTCTGAACAGGCTTGATCCCGGAATAGTGTCCGAGCTTTGTATAAGCGATCAGCCGCGTTCACAAGTTCGCTGGCTGCCTGCTTATTGCCCCCAACGGCTCACGCCGGGGGAAGCGATAGAAGTTTTAGCCAAGACAATTTCACAGAAGGTTCGCAGCCCCCACATCTGGTAGCAGATGTGGGGGCTTTTTGTTTCTTTACAATTGTTATGTATTTTCTTCATTGTGCTCGTAAACGTCAATAGATGACTGATAGTCATTAATAAACCATTGTCTTAGCGATTCTGGTTCTAAAACCTCAGCTTCTGCGCCAAAAGAAAAGAAGTGATTCCGGATTTGCCGATGTGAGCAATCAAACGACAATAAATAATACTTTTTATCCTCAATCTGTATGAGCTTTGGTTCTTCAACGGGTATTGGTCGTTGGTGGGCAATAATTTTCAAATATAGTTCATTACATCCACGCTCTGTAAGCTTTATGAGTGCTTTCTCAACTGATTCGCCTGCCATCATATATGCTGCGCCAAATTTTTCTACAATGGCATCTGTTTCCCTTCTTGTTTTCGAGGGAATAATAACACTCCTGTGCTTGGAACTACATTCTATGATTCGACTGAGTTTACTTCTGTACAGCCTTGATGAATGCCGTCACATCGGCTGACTTCTGTTTGGCAGTATCAATGTAAGCGGTCAGCTCAGCTACGGTTGCCCTGAGCTTTTTCTGCTCGTCCTCATATCCTGCCGACATCACTGAAAAACGCTCATCGGAAATCTTACCTGATACATCCTCATAGAGTCTTGTGAACAGTCTGTCCAGTTCAGCGATGCGCTTATCTGCTTGCGACCTTTGAGAACGTCTGCTATCTGATCCAGAACGGCGCTGAAAGCCTGCTCGAGCTCACCATCCGCGGCACTTGTACGGGCGGGATGCATGTCGTCTGCGCCTATCTGATCGCCGGCGGGCTCCTCAAGCTGTGGGACAAGGAATGGCTGCGGATCATAGGGACAACGGCGCTCCTTGTCGTGACGGTCGTGTACCACGGCATCTACAATATCCTTGTATCACAAACGGATGCGGCTGCCCTGACCGGCTATCTTTTCCCGCTTGTCACCGCTGCGGCAGGTATCCTCATCAGTAAGCGGTTCCCGGCAGAAAACAAAGCGGATCAAAGAACAGTGAAAAGCTGAACCAATAAGCCCCATCCCTGCGAAAGGATGGGGCTTCAGTCTGTCAGAAAAGTCTAAAATCAATTTTACCCTTGCAAAAAAGGCAGTCCTTGCGATTCCGGGCAAGGACTGCTTTTCGTTTTGTTCATGTTTTGGATTTTTCCGAAAGCGTCCGATACCTCATGGCATTGCGATCACTGAATATCTATCCAGACCGTTCGCATCCGCAAAGAGCTGTATCCAATATTGCACGCCGTCCTGCGAAACGTTCCCGTCATAGAACGGGCGGATCTTCTCGGATTTTGCGCGGATACCCGGATATGAGACTCTCCGAAATCTGAAATTACAGGATAAAGGCTGTTTGACAGCTTGTATTTTGGCTATAATGCCCAAACAATAACAATCATTCTTGTTTTAATTGACAAATCCGACTCCGTGTGTTATAATGAAAAGCGTGAAAAACCACAGAAATGGAGGGCAATTATGGGTCATTCTCATTTACAGAAAGGAAAACGGAGCACACTGCAAAGGACCTCAGCCGCTTTGCTGTCTGTTGCTTCGATGCTGCTGTATATGCAGACACCGCTCACGCTTGTGAGCAGCAGTATGGTCATAGCTTCGGCTGAATCAGCAGCACTGACAGAGGCGCTGCCGGAGCTGACCGACAGCTTTGCCGTGACAGCCGCTGCGGAGGAGGAAACAACACCGGACGGAGCCTTCACCTACACTGCCGGCAGCGACGGCGTGACCATCATCAAATATACGGGCACGGATCCGATCGTCGTGATCCCGGAAACCATTGATGACAAGCCGGTCAGTGCGATCGCCGGCTATGCATTTGACGGCAACACCACGATCACCGAGGTGCAGCTTGGTCAGATCCGTTCTCTGGGACGGTTTGTATTCCGGGACTGCACAGAACTGAAAACGATCACGATCCCCAAGACCGTGACCGTCGGCGGCGAGTACGGCGACGGTGCACTGGAGGATAGCTGCGTGGAGAGCGTCGTATTCGAGGAGGGTATCCCCGGCATCCCGGCAAA
>ONEQ01000009.1 GCA_900316885.1 uncultured Eubacteriales bacterium
GAACAGGAGATGCCCTTCCGGGATGTGGATCTGTCCTATTATCTGGATCTGCACCGGATGCTCTTTGCGGAGCTCTACGACTGGGCGGGAACGCTGCGGGATATTGACCTTTCCAAAAAGGGGACGGTTTTCTATCCGGCAAAGGATCTCGAACGCCTGGGAGAATTGCGGTTCCGCCGCCTTGCCGCGGACAATTACCTCTGCGGGCTGGGACGCGGGAGCTTTGCTGATGCGCTGGCGGAGCTTTACCATGATCTCAACATGCTGCACCCGTTCCGCGAGGGAAACGGCAGAACCGAGCGCCTGTTTCTGACCCTGCTTGTGCGGAATGCGGGCTATTCCATCAGCTTTGCGGATTGTGACCGCGACCTGCTTATGATCGCTGCCATTCAGGCGGCGCAGGGGGATTCTGCCCTTTTGCGGGATACCCTGTATACATTGCTGCATAAGACCCCGTGAGTTTTCTCGCGGGGTTTTTCACTTTATCGGGAAGTATATAAAAATATTTGAATTCTCTTGCAAATTTTAGAGAAATATGCTATACTGAAAGAAGCGATTTTCCCATATACCATATATAAGGAGGTCATGAAACATGGATCAGTATGATGTCATCGTGATCGGTGCCGGTGTGACCGGATGCGCTGCTGCACGGTATCTGAGCCGATATGACGCAAGGATTCTCGTTCTCGAAAAGGAGGAGGATGTCTGCGCCGGCACCAGTAAGGCGAATTCCGGCATTGTTCACGCGGGCTTTGATGCGCCGCCCGGAAAATGGAAGGCGAAAATGAATGTCAAGGGCTGCACGATGGTGCGGGAGTTGTCGGAAACGCTGGAATTTCCATATCGGAACAACGGTTCCCTCGTGCTCTGCTTCGATGAGGCGGCAAAGCCCGATCTGCAAAAGCTCTACGACCGCGGCATCGAGAACGGTGTGCCGGATCTGCAGCTTCTCACCGGCGACGAGGTGCGCGAACGGGAGCCGGCGGTATCCCCGGAGGTTGTCGCGGCGCTCTGGGCGCCCACAGCGGGCATCGTCTGTCCGTTTTCGATGACCGTCGCATTTGCGGAGAACGCCGCAGCAAACGGCGCAGTATTTCAATTCCTCGAAAGCGCGCAGGATATCCGGCGTGAAGGGGACGGGTTCACCGTTGTCACGGACAAGGGAGCATATCACACACGCGCTGTCGTGAATGCCGCGGGCGTGTATGCCGATGAATTTCACAACAAAATGTCCGCGCATAAGATCGCGATTACACCGCGCCGCGGGGAATATGTCCTTATGGACAAGGAGGTAGGCGGGCTGGTTTCTGCGACAATCTTCCAGCTTCCGGACAAGCTCGGCAAGGGCGTGCTCGTCACCCCGACTGCGCACGGCAATCTCCTCGTGGGACCCAATGCGCAGGATCTTAACGACAAGGAGGATACCGAAACGACACAGACGGGCATGGATGACATCAAGCAGCGTGCGCTGAAAAGCGTCCCGAACGTGCCGTACAACAAGATGATTACGAGCTTTGCGGGACTGCGGGCGCATGACGATCAGGGCGATTTCGTGCTGGGTGAGCCGGCGGATTGTCCGGGCTTCTTCGATGCGGCAGGCATCGAGTCGCCGGGTTTGACCAGTGCGCCGGCAATCGGGGAATATCTGGCGGAGCAGATCGCCGGAAAGCTCGGATTCGCGGAAAAGGCGGACTTTATCGCGACACGAAAGGGCTTCACCGAGGTGGCAAAGCTCCCGGCTGCGGAGCGTGCGAAGCTCATCGCAGAGCGCCCGGAATACGGCAGGATCGTCTGCCGCTGTGAGAATATCTCCGAGGGCGAGATCATCGATGCGATCCGCCGCACACCGGGTGCACGGAGTCTCGACGGCGTGAAGCGCCGTGTACGGCAGGGCATGGGACGCTGTCAGGCGGGCTTCTGCACGCCGAAGACCATGGAAATCCTTTCGCGTGAGCTTGGGATCCCCATGACGGAGATCACGAAGAACCGCCCCGGTTCCGAGATGGTGAGGTGTGACGATGAAACAGTATAAAATAGTAATCATCGGCGGCGGTCCGGCGGGACTTGCAGCCGCATTAAGTGCGAAGGAGCACGGCATTGACGATATCCTGATCCTGGAGCGTGACGAGCGCCTGGGCGGCATCCTGAACCAGTGCATCCACAACGGATTCGGACTGCACACCTTCAAGGAGGAGCTGACGGGTCCCGAATACGCCGAGCGCTACATCGACAAGGTGCTCGCGGCGCAGATCCCCTACAAGCTCAATACGATGGTCGCGGACATCACCCCGGATAAGGAGATCCTGTACGTCAGCGCCGAGGAAGGCGCCGTCACGGTCAAGGCGGATGCGGTGATTCTCGCGATGGGATGCCGGGAGCGCCCCCGCGGTGCATTGGGACTGCCCGGATTCCGGCAGGCGGGCGTGTATACCGCCGGCACAGCACAGCGTTTGATGAACATCGAGGGCTACATGGTCGGCAAGGAAGCCGTGATGTGGCAGAGCTGATGCCCTATTCCGGCGGACTCAAGCGGAATATCGTGCAGTGTCTGGATGATTTCGGCATCCCGCTCAAACTCAGCCACACCGTGACGAAGATCCATGGCAAGGAGCGCGTGACGGGTGTGACCCTCTCGCAGGTCGGACCTGACCGCAAGCCCATTCCGGGCACCGAGGAGTTCTACGAATGTGATACGCTCCTGCTGAGCTGCGGACTGCTCCCCGAAAACGAGCTGTCCAAGACCGCAGGCGTGGCGCTCGATCCCGTGACGGGCGGCGCGGTGGTTTCGGACAGTCTCGAAACGACGGTTCCGGGCATCTTTAGCTGCGGCAATGTTCTGCATGTGCATGATCTGGTGGACAACGTGTCCAGGGAAGCGGCAATGGCAGGGCAGAAGGCGGCGGAATATGTGACAAACGGCGGCAGCACGGCAGAGAACCGCATTGCATTGAAGGGCGTTTCCGGCGTGCGCTATACGGTGCCGCAGTCGATCGATCCGGCACGCATGGACGATCAGGTGACAGTGCGGATGCGTGTGAGCGATGTGTTCCGCGACAAGGCGCTGGTGATCTCCTACGACGGCACGGAGGTCAAGCGCATGAAAAAGCGCGTCATGGCACCGGGTGAGATGGAGGAGGTTGTCATCCGCAAGGATACCCTCACGCCCGGCATCCGGGAAATCACGATCGGAGTGGAGGGATCACGATGAAACAAGAACTGACCTGCATCCGCTGCCCGATGGGCTGTCACCTGACGGTCGAGATCGACGGCGGGAATGTGACCGTTACGGGCAACACCTGCCCGCGCGGTGCGGAATACGGCAAAAAGGAAGTGACCGCCCCCACGCGCACCGTGACGAGCTCCGTCCGCGTGGAAGGCGGAGAGCTGAAGCTGGTGTCCGTGAAGACGGCATCGGATATCCCGAAGGATAAGATCTTTGACGTGATGGCGGAGATCCGGCAGTGCCGCGTGAAGGCGCCGGTTCATGCCGGGGATGTGCTGATCGCGAACGTCGCCGGAACGGGTGCGGATATTGTGGCGACCCGGTCGGTGAACGGCAAGTAAACAAAACCGGACAGGCGGGATCCCGTCTGTCCGGTTTTATTATGCCTGAGAGGCTTCCTTCTCGCTTTCGAGCTTTGCCAGCACGTTGAACGCCTGCCGCAGGCTGCTCACGCCGAAGATGCGCAGCGAACGCGAGCTTTTCGGCAGTGCGGCAAGCGCCTGCTTCGGTACGATGCAGACCTCGAAGCCCATGCGCCGCGCTTCCTGCACGCGCTGCACGATATGCGACACGTTGCGGATTTCTCCCGCAAGCCCGACCTCACCGATGGCGATGAGGGTATCCGGGAGCGCCTTCTCCGTCAGGGAGGAGTAGAGCGCGAGCGCGACCGGGAGATCACCCGCCGGTTCGTCGAGCTTGAAGCCGCCGACAATGTTCAGATAGACGTCAAGCGCTCCGTAATTCAGCCCGAACCGCTTTTCGAGCACGGCGAGGATCAGGCTCATGCGGTTGTAGTCGAAGCCCGTCGCCGTGCGCTTCGGGGACGCAAAGCCGGATTTGGAAACGAGCGTCTGCACCTCCGCAAGGATCGGGCGCGAGCCCTCCATCACGCACGCGATGCAGGTGCCGGACACGCCCAGCGGTCTGCCCGCCAGCAGCATCTGGGAGGGATTCTCGACCTCCTGCAAGCCCTTATCCTGCATGTCGAATACGCCGATCTCGTTGGTCGAGCCGAAACGGTTCTTGACGGCGCGGAGCACGCGGTAGCTCATGTGGCGCTCACCCTCAAAGAACAGCACCGTGTCCACGATATGCTCCATGACCTTGGGACCTGCGATCGCGCCGTCCTTGTTGACGTGCCCGACGATGAACGTCGGAATTTCCAGCTTTTTCGCCGTATGCATGAACAGATTCGTACACTCGCGCACCTGCGTCAGGCTGCCCGGTGTGGAGGAGATCGTCGTGAGCTGCATGGTCTGGATGGAGTCGATGATCGCAATGTCCGGTTTGGAAACGGAGATCGTGTCGCAGACCGCCTGTGCATCGGTTTCCGTGAGGATGTAGAGCCGGTCGGAGGCGACATTCAGACGCTCCGCACGGAGCTTTAACTGGCGCTCGCTTTCCTCGCCGGAGATATAGAGCACATTATGCGACTTGCCCAGAAACTGGCAGATCTGGAGCAGGAGCGTGGATTTGCCGATACCCGGTTCGCCGCCGAGCAGGACGATCGAGCCCTTGACAAGTCCTCCGCCGAGCACGCGGTCGAGCTCGCCGCATCCGGTACTGTAGCGCACCTCGCTGACGGTGGAAATATCGGAAATGAGGTGGACGCGGCTGGACAGATCGGCAAGCGGGCGGTTTTTGCCCGTGTCGCTGATCTCGGAGGAGAGCACCTCCTCGAGTGTGTTCCATTTGCCGCAGCCAGGACAGCAGCCGTTCCACTTGGGGCTGACCCTGCCGCATTCCGTGCAGATATATTCAATTCTGGGCGCTTTTGCCATGTACTTCATCCTTTCGCAGGCTATAACCTCTAAAAACGGTGTTTTTTAGAGGTGGGGTGTGGGGCGAAGCCCCACACATCAAAGGTTTCAGAGTTCCATTATATTATAGCACAGACAAAGTCCCTTTGCAAGTGCCGTGAGCTGTGCTGCGCGTCCGGGACTGTCCGGATGCCGGAAATAGCGGTCCCCTGTAAGGTGATCGGTCAGATACCGCGCCGCAAGCTCGGCGGTAATGGCGACAGCCCCATAGGGCAGGGAATCGCGCTCGGCATCTGTCAGATGCGCGGCACCCTCCAGAAAGCCCGCGGTGAAAGCGCGGATCAGCGCCGGATCGGGAACCCGGGCATTTCCATGCAGGGAGCGCAGGGCATCACCGAAATCATAGGCGGCATACCCTGTGCCGACCGTGTCCAGATCAATCACCGCAATCGGATCCCCCGTTTCCGGTGAAAAGAGGAGATTGGCGAGCTTGGTGTCATTGTGAAGCATCCGCACGGGGAGATGCATGTCCGGCAGGGCACAGGCGACGGGACGGAGTGAAAGCAGGTCGCGGCAGAGGGGATCGTCTGCTGTGCCGGCTTGCGTGAGCGCATCGAAATACAGCGCCGGATCGTGGAAATCCGGCTCCGGCTTGATCGGCGTATACCCGGACAGCATCGCCTGAAATGCCCCGAAAGCCCTGCCCGCCATGCGGACGGTATCCGGGTCGGCAGAAGATTTCGTCACGCCCGGGATGCAGTCCATGACGCGCCATCCGTCATGCAGATAACCGCCGTCTGATGCCGGGTAGAAGTGCAGGGTGGTGCACTGGGGGCGCAGAAAGTCCGTGACGGAAACGACCCGCCGCATGAGCCGCACGGGATCGGGAAATGCGGTCGGATGGAGCTTCTGCACGATGAAATCGCCCGCTTCCGTGCGGATGCGGAACGTTCCGTGGATGCGTCCGCCGGAGAGCTGCTCCTGGGATACAATCGGCGCGTGAATGCCGAATGCGCGTAAAATTTCCTGCATGGTTCACCTCAGATTTCTGAAACAGCGCAAATCCCCCGGTCAGCACCGGGGGATCTGCTATCTTAATGGAGGAGATTACTTGTTGTCCGATTCTACGACGGATTTCAGACCGGAGGCAAGCCCTGCCAGACCCTGGATCTCGCTCGGGATGATGATCTTGGTTGCCTTGCCGTCTGCCGCCTTCATGAATGCCTCATACGCCTTGAGCGTGAGGACAGCTTCGCTCGGATTTGCTTCATTGAGCTTCTTCAGGGACTCAGCGAGTGCCTGCTGTACCTGCTCGATCGCCTGTGCTTCACCGGCTGCTTCGCGGATCTTCTGCTCCTTGACCGCATCGGCGCGGAGGATCATCGCTTCCTTCTCAGCCTCTGCCTTGAGGATTTCCGCCTGCTTCTCGGCTTCTGCGCGGAGAATCTTGGATTCCTTTTCTGCCTCGGCAACGAGCACCTGAGACTTCTTTTCGCCCTCTGCCTGGAGGATCTTCTCACGGCGCTCACGCTCTGCCTTCATCTGCTTTTCCATAGATTCCTGAATCTCACGCGGCGGGAGAATGTTTTTGAGCTCAACGCGGATCACCTTGATGCCCCAGCGGTCGGTTTCCTCGTCGAGAATCGCGGTGATCTTAGTGTTGATGGTGTCGCGGGAGGTCAGCGTGGAGTCGAGCTCCAGCTCACCGATGATGTTACGCAGGGTAGTAGCGGTGAAATTCTCGATTGCCATCATGGGGTTCTCGATGCCGTAGGTATAGCGCTTAGCATCCGTTACCTGGAAGAAAACAACCGTGTCGATCTGCATGGTAACGTTATCCTTGGTGATAACCTGCTGCGGCTTGAAGTCAACCACGCGCTCTTTGAGCGAGACTTTCTTTGCCACGCGGTCCACGAACGGCATAAGGAGCTTCGGACCTGTGCCCAGCTCGCACCGGAACGTACCCAGACGCTCTACGACGTAGACATATGCCTGCGGTACAATGACGATGCACTTGATGAGTATGATAAGTGCAAAAACTACCAGTCCCAGAATGATATAAATACCGATGTTTCCCATAATTAGTCCTCCTTCGATGCTTCACGCTCTTTCCGGCGTTTCCGGGAGAGCAGCCGTTCCGGTTCTTTGACGTAGGTCTGTACGACACAGCCGCAGTTCAGGCAGACAACATGATACAGGGTCTGCCCGTAATCCCAAACATTCTGACCGCGGATACAGCCGTGCGTATCCTGTACGCCTTTTGCAAATTCCGTTCCGCCGCAGTAGCGGCATTTGGTGATTTTGATACGTTTCATGGTGTCCCTTTCCCATGTGACTGCTCATACTGCCTGCGGTGCTCGCGGGTGAGCAGCCTTGTCGGATATTCGACATAGCTGTGCAGGATGCTGCCGCAGTTCAGGCAGACGATATGTCTGATGACCTCGCCTGACCAGCAGGTTTCGCCGTTCAGCGCACCGTAACCGCCCTGCGTTGCTGTGACATACTCTTTCCCGCCGCAGATGCGGCACTCCTGGATATTGAATTGTTTCATGGTGTCTCCTTTACGACAAATGCCGTCGTTCCTTCGATGGCAGTCACGCGCACGCTCGTGCCCTTGGCGATCTTCTCGTCACCGGAGGAACGCGCCCGCCAGTTGACGCCGCCGATCTTGACTCGACCGGTATCGCCGGTATTGTCGATGTCCTCGGTCACGACCGCAAGCTTTCCGACCTCGCCGTCTGCATTGGTTGGGACGATGTTCTGCACGCGCAGCTTTTTGAGGATCGGGCGCGTCAGGATCAGCAGCACCGCCGACACGACCACAAAGACGATCGCCTGCACGAGCACCGACTTTCCCATTGCCGCCGCAATGAAGGCACCCAGAGCGCCTGCGGCGAACCAGATCGTTACCAGCTGCAAGGTCGCGATCTCAGCAATCACTGCCGCTGCGAAGATAATGCCCCATACGATCAAAGCTTTTACCATTGCCGACACTCCTTTCTATGACATGTAAATCATTTTGACTTCCAGAACATTCGCGCTATTTCGTGTTCTGTGCCATCATTATAGCACATTCCGACACGTTTGTCAAGAGGTTTTTGCACAAAAGTGTAAATATTTTTTACCCGGAGGGTAAATACACGGAAAAGGGCGATTTTCCTACCACAAGCCGCCGGAGACTGTGATTTTCATGCAAACTGTCAATGCTGTGAAAAAAACATTGACGAGGGGCGGCTTTTGTGCTATAATGAAAGATGTATTTTCCGGAGAGGAGGAACAGAAGTGTTTCGTATTTTAGAGAAAAAAGTACTGAATCCCAACGTGACCCTGATGGTGTTCGATGCGCCGTTCATCGCACGCAAGGCGAAGGCAGGGCAGTTTATCATATTCCGTGTGGATGAGGAGGGTGAGCGTGTGCCGCTGACCATCGCGGATGCAGATCCCGACAAGGGCACGATCACGCTCATTTTCCAGATCGTGGGCAGATCCACGCAGAAGCTGAATGCCCTGAACGCCGGCGACAGCATTGCCGATCTGGTCGGTCCCCTTGGCGTGGCGACCGAGATCCCCGAGGGCGCGAAGAATATCTGTGTCATCGGCGGCGGTGTGGGCTGCGCAATTGCCTATCCGCAGGCAAAGACCCTGCACAAGGCAGGCTATCAGGTCGATGTCATTGCAGGTTTCCGCAACAAGGATATCGTGATCCTGGAGAACGAATTCCGCGCTGCCTGTGACGAGCTGGTGCTCTGCACCGATGACGGAAGCTACGGCATCAAGGGCTTTGTCACGAACGCCCTCGACGAGCGCATCCAGAACGGTCACAAGTACGACTGCGTGATTGCCATCGGACCGATCCCGATGATGAAGTTCGTCTGTGAGGTCACCAAGAAGTACAGCATCAAGACGATCGTCTCCCTGAACCCGATCATGGTGGACGGCACCGGCATGTGCGGCGGCTGCCGCGTCACGGTCGGCGGCAAGACACGCTATGCATGTGTGGAGGGTCCGGATTTCGACGGTCACGAGGTCGATTTCGACGAGCTGATGCACCGCAACGGTACTTATAAAGAACGCGAAGCTGAATGCCGCATGATGCAGCTCGCGGACAAGGCTTGATCCGGAGGAGGGAACACTATGCCAAATATGTCTCAGACAAAGGTGCCGATCCCGGAACAGGATCCGAAGGTTCGTGCCCGCAATTTCGAGGAGGTTACCCTCGGCTATACCAAGGAGATGGCGCTGGAGGAAGCTTCCCGCTGTCTCAACTGCAAGAATATGCCCTGCGTGTCCGGATGTCCGGTCGGCGTGCAGATCCCGGCATTTATCAAGAAAATCACCGAGAATGATTTCGAGGGTGCCTATGATGTGATCCACGCAACCAGCTCTCTCCCCGCAGTCTGCGGCAGAGTATGTCCGCAGGAGCGTCAGTGCGAGAGCAAGTGCGTCCGCGGCATCAAGGGTGAGCCGGTCGGCATTGGCAGACTGGAGCGCTTCACGGCGGATACCCACATGATCGAGGGCAATACCGTCATTGAAAAGCCCGTTTCCAACGGTCACAAGGTGGCTGTGGTCGGCGCCGGACCATCGGGTCTGACGTGCGCAGGTGATCTTGCGCGTCTCGGCTACGACGTTACCGTATTTGAGGCCCTGCACAAGGCGGGCGGCGTGCTGATGTACGGCATCCCGGAGTTCCGTCTGCCGAAGGATATCGTGCAGAAGGAGGTCGAGAACCTCAAAAATCTCGGCGTCAACGTCATGACCAACATGGTCATCGGCAAGGTGCTGAGCATCGACGAGCTGATGGCGGACGGCTATGAGGCAGTCTTTGTCGGCTCCGGTGCAGGTCTGCCGCGCTTCATGGGCATCGAGGGCGAATCGCTCATCGGCTGCTGCTCGGCAAACGAGTACCTGACCCGCATCAACCTGATGAAGGGCTACAAGGACGGCTATGATACGCCTGTTCTCAAGTCGAAGTCCGTTGCTGTTGTCGGCGGCGGCAATGTGGCGATGGATGCGGCACGTTCGGCACTTCGCATGGGTGCGGAGCATGTCTACATCGTATACCGCCGCGGCATGGACGAAATGCCCGCCCGCCGCGAGGAGGTTCATCATGCGATGGAGGAGGGCGTGGAGTTCCTGAACCTGAACAACCCCGTCAAGCTCCTAGGCGACGAGAACGGCAGAGTCCGTGCGGCAGTTGTCCAGAAGATGGAGCTTGGTGAGCCGGATGCATCGGGCAGAAGATCGCCGGTTGCCATTGAGGGCTCGGAGTACGAGCTTGCCGTCGATACGGTTATCATGGCAATCGGAACATCCCCGAACCCGCTGATCCGCACGACCACGGAGGGACTCGAAGCCAACAAGCGCGGCTGCCTGATCGTGGACGAATCCATGCACACCACGAAAGAGGGCGTTTACGCCGGCGGCGATGCCGTAACGGGTGCGGCAACCGTCATTCTCGCGATGGGTGCCGGCAAGGCGGCGGCAAAGTCCATTGACGAATACATCCGCAGCAAAGCATAACTATCCCTTTTTCAGAGAAGCCCATAACCCGATCTTACAGGAGGAATCAGGATTTATGAATAAAAAGCTTATCAAGGCAATTTCCGCACTGTCCGGCGCCGGCATGATGTGGCAGGCAGGCACGCTCCATACGTTTGCCGCAGATGCGGCAGCAGCCGATCCGAATGCAGGCGGCATTGGCGCGATGATTACGACCTTCGGCATCCCGCTGCTGCTGCTGGCATTCCTGTATTTCATCATGATCCGTCCCCAGCAGAAGCAGGAGAAGGAAACCCGCGCCATGCAGAAGAATCTCCAGGTCGGTGATGAGGTTGTAACCATCGGCGGCATTGTGGGCATCGTTCTTCGTGTGGAGGAGGCAACGGAGACTGTTGTCCTCGAGACCGGCAGCGACCGTCTGAAGATCCGCCTCAAGCAGGATGCCATCAAGGAGAATGTGACTGCGGCAGAGCAGCTTGCAGCAGAGAAGGCTGAAAAGGAAAAGAAGAAGGCAAACGGTATCTCCCTCGGCAAGCCGAAGGATGAATAATTTCGGAACAGAAGAAGGGAGACGTCCCTATGAATAAGAAAGTCAGTCTCGGCGTGACCATCAGTGCGATGGCGATCGTATGTGCGCTGACGTTTATTGTGACCTCATTCATCTCTCTCCAGCGTTTCAACACCAAGGTGCAGGCAGTCAAGGAAAAGGCAGAAAAATACAGCCGTCTCGAGGCACTCGATACCTATGTGCGCGAGCATTTCTATCAGAGTGAGCTCGATGAGGAGCAGCTGATGAACGGCATCCTCAAGGGCTATATGGCAGGGCTGGATGATCCCTATTCCGTGTATATGACGGCGGAGGAGTACGATGCCATCAAGCTGCGGGATGCCGGCAAGCAGGTCGGCATCGGCATCACCGTGACGCAGACGGACGAAGGCTATGCCAAAATCATCGAGGTGCAGGAGGGCTCTCCGGCGGAGAACGGCGGGCTGAAGGTCGAGGATATCATCGTTGCCGTGGAGGGCAAGGATATGCTTGAGACTGGCTATGCCGAGTCGATTGACAGTATTCGCGGCGAGTCGGGTACCAAGGTGAAGCTGACTGTCCGCCGGAATGAGAAGAACATGGATTTCTCGATCACCCGTGAAGAATTTGAGATGAAAACAATCAAATCGGAGCTTCTGAACGGGCACATCGGCTATATTCGGATCAGTGGATTCCGGGAAAACACAGACGAGCAGTTCCAGACAGCCATGGATGATCTGATCGCGAACGGCGCGGATGCACTGCTGTTTGACGTGCGCAATAACGGAGGCGGCACGCTGACCTCACTGGAAAGTATGCTGGATCCGCTGCTGCCGGAGGGTGTGATCGCAACGGCGACCTACCAGAACGGCGAGTCTGAAACGATCGTGTCTTCGGATGCCGTGGAGACGGCGCTGCCGATGGCAATTCTCGTCAACGGCAAGTCAGCGAGTGCCGCGGAGCTGTTTTCAGCATCCCTGCGCGATTTCAAGGGCGCCAAGCTCATCGGTACCCAGACCTACGGCAAGGGTGTCATGCAGACACTTGCCCCAATGCCCGACGGCGGCGGTCTGAACCTGACAGTTGCGACTTATCAGACGACCAAAAGCGAATGTTATCACGGCGTCGGACTGGAGCCGGATCAGATTGTCGAGGCGGGGGAGGATACGGATATCTATGCTATTGATCCCGATACGGATCCGCAGCTTGCGGCTGGCATTGCGGCACTGACCCCGAAAACTGAGGAATAAAGCAAACCTCCTGTACAGTGTACAGGAGGTTCTTTTGTTATGCGCTTTCCAGAATGTGCGAGTAGAAGGCATCCACCTGCCCGAGCATCTCTGCATTGGGCTCGTTGGTGACGGTCTTGTCCGCGGCGGCGTAGGCTTCATCGAGCGCCTGCTCCAGCGCCTCGCCGGAATGGGTTTTCTTCAGATCGTCGATCTTCTCCCGGAAGGCTTTCAGGTAATCGTTGGCTTTTTCGCTGCGCCAGATATCCTCGTGGTTTGCGTAGGGACCGGTCAGAGTGCAGTATTCGACATTCGGGTTCGTGATCTGCTCCTTGCGCGACAGGATGCTCACCTTGCGATAATCCACATAGGCATCCAGCTCACCGTGCATGATGAGCGTCGGGACATTGCTGCGGTTGATGCCGTCCACGGCATTCAGCGCGGAATTCGGACCGAACATCGCTTTGTTGTAGCCCCAGATAAACGGGTGCATGGATTTGACAAATCCGGGCTTCTGCGTGGTTATTTCCGCGCCGAGCTCCAGCATTTCCAGCGGATCGGCATAGCCGGAGATCGTGCAGGCGGCGGTCAGGCTGTGATTGAAATTCTGCACCGCGCCGACGGCATAGCCGCCCCAGCTGTGCCCGAGGAGCACAACCGGCAGCCCCTCGAAGCGCTCACAATGCTCCGCATAGGTCAGTGCGCTGTCGAGATCCAGCGCCGACTGCACCAGTCCGATGGTGCCGCTGCCGTCGCTCGTGCAGGAGCCGGTCGCATCGTAGGTGAACAGCAGATAGCCGCGCTCGACAAACCACATCAGGGAGTTGATGTACATCTCATGCCCCACGCCGATGCCGTGCGCAAAGACAAGCAGCGCTTTGGGATTCTCATTCTCCAAGCCGTAGATGTAGCCCTGCAGCGTGTTTTTCCCGGACTCAAATTCCACGTTCAGACGCGGATGCTTCGCGATATAATCCGGGTCATACCAGTAATGGGTGCTGCGGTTCTTTTCCGGATAGGTGCCGCGGTTGAAATTTTTCTTCATCATGACTGCGGTCACGGCACCGGCAGCGCCGACGGCGGCAACCGGTACTGCGGCGGCAGCCAGGGCGATCAGCTTCTTTTTCGACTTGGACATTGTGGAACACTCCTTTGCTTTATTCTGTAGAAGGCTCCGTGACGTCATCCGTCACGGGATAGGTTTTGGGAATGGTTGTAGGTTCTGTGGCGGCGGCACTCTGTTCATCCGTAAATGAATCAAACGCGATCACCAGCCCGTAGGCAGGCAGCGTGAACCGCACAGGAGCGCCGTCCTGTGCAAATGCAAGCGAATAGCCGCCGACCTCCAGCTCACCCTCGTACAAGAGCAGATCATCCGCGGAATGGGTATCCAGCTCGGTCTGCGGGGCAACGCTGTCAATGACGGTCATCAGCTCGGAAAATTCGGTTTTCAGCGCCTGTGCGGTCTGCGGGACGGAAAACTCCAGCCCCTTATAGGATGCCTTGACCTCGCTGTCGAGAAAATCAAGCTGCACCCCGTCCAGCGCAGGCGGATCGGTAAAGCACACCCGCCACGCATCCGTACCGTAGCGGGTGAGGACAGCATGCGTCTCGCTGTCGGCAGTCGTGACCGTCACCTCGGAGACAAAGCAGCCGCACATGCGGTTGACAGTCTTGCCGGGCAGGGACGGAACGCCGCTGCATCCGGTCAGGAGCAGGGCAGTCAGGGGAAGTATTGCAGTCATACGTTTCATTTCGATCACCTCAAAGCAGATTTTAACGTGATTTCAATGTCCTGTAGGGAACCTCATCTCTTGTGAAAAGGAAAGGGCGTATGTGGGGCTTCGCCCCACACCCCGGCTTTCAAAACATCGTATTGAAAGCGTTCCCTGTATTTTGCAAGCCTTCCCCGGAACCGGTCACTCCACTTCCTGAAGGTACGCGATGGTGTCCTGCGGGAGCATGTAGCTGCGCGGCATTTCGGCAGCGGCAGCATCCGCAGCGGCGGCATGGAACATCACAGCCGCATACGCCGCATCAAACAGCGGCATCCGCTGTGCGGCAAGAGCGCCCAGTATGCCGGCGAGCACATCGCCGGAGCCTGCCTTCGCCATGCCGGGATTGCCGTCATTGCAGATCGCCATGAAGCGTTCATCCGTCACGATCGAGCCGGCGCCCTTGAGCACGACAACCGCACCTGTTTTCTTGGCAAGCCGGCGTGCCGCACCCGGACGGTCCGCCTGTACCTCGTCCGCCGTGATGCCGAGCAGCCGTGCGGCTTCGGCAGGATGCGGCGTGAGTACGGTTCGTCCCTTCGGTATCCATTCTATGTGACGCGAGGCGATATTTAGACCATCCGCATCGAGAATGACCGGACAGGTGCTCGTATCCAGCAGATACTTGGTCAGTGCGGCAGTCTCGTCCGTCTGTCCCAGTCCGCAGCCGATCAGGAGCGCAGTCTTGCCGTGGAGTGCTTCCTTGAGGATCTCCTTGTTCTCCTCGCAGAGCAGGAATCCGTCTGCATCGGTTTTCAGCGGCAGACAGAGTGCCTCGGGGACGCGGACGGTGATGCCCGCCAGTGCCTCATCGCAGGACGCGCAGGTTGTCAGTCCCACGCCGGAGCGCATCGCCGCCTCTGCGGCAAGTGCGGCAGCGCCGCGCATCCGCCGGCTGCCGGTCACGGTCAGCAGATGCCCGAGCATGTTCTTGTGCGCATCAATCGGAACATCCGCACGCTTTGCCTGTGCCTCCTCCAGCGTCATGCGCTCGGCAGGATAGGGGAGCACGACGGCACCCTCGGGGATGCCAATATCAGCGAGAATGATCTCGCCGCAGTAGGAGCGCAGCGGGAACTGGCTCATGCCGATCTTTTCCGCGCCGAAGGTGACGGTAATGTCTGCCTGGAAGGTTCCCTCACTGACGGAGCCGCTTGCGGCATGACCGCCGGACGGAATATCGCAGGCGATGTGAACCTGTCCCTCATGCGGCTGAAGCAGACGCTGCACGACCGGCGGTAGCGTGCCGGAAAAGCCCGTGCCGAACACGCCGTCCACGATGACCTCCTTGTCCTGGAGCACGAAATCATACGCCTCCGTGAACATCGGGATGCCCTCGCGCTTGGCGCGTTCGCGGGCAGCCTTGGCAATATCGGTGCGCGGCTCGCCTAACGGTGCGAGCACCTCCGGCAGCCAGCCGGCAGCCTTCAGGTGAAAGGCAGCGGCATAGCAGTCACCGCCGTTGTTGCCCGTTCCGGCGATGAACAGGACTTTTTTGCGGTCAGGGCAGCGGGTGATGATCGTATCCGCGAGCGCCTTGCCCGCTCGTTCCATCATGTGCCCGTAGGAGATGCCTGACGAATCAGTCAGGGCTTCGAGCTTCTGCATTTGTTCAGGGGTTACCAGCATAGGTCATTCCTCCAGTTTTTTGATATTCTCATCTGTAAGCTCCGCAAGCGGAACCTCGAGTTCTTTTAAATTTGTATGCCACGAGGCATACCAGGTTTCGTATTCCGTCACATCGATGGGCGTATCGCCGCTGATGCAGTAGACCCGTCCGGAATTGCTCTTGTCCGCGCCGAACGGATACTCGTCGGAAAGCCCCTGCGCGGTGAGGGTATCGCGGTCAATCGCGCTCACATAGGCAAATTCCGGATAAGCATCCTGCTCCTTGTCATACTGCGCGGCGGCATAGGGGACAAAATCCCCCTCATGCTCTGCGGCATCGGGATACTGCGCAATGACAATCCCCTTGCTCCAGAAGGAGATGTCCGCTTCATAGCGAACCTCGCGCCGGAGATCGCCGTCCGCATCGATGTCATAGACAGCGGTGAAGCGGTTTTCGACCGCAGTCTGGGTCACCTCCAGAATCAGCTCCTCGCGTCCGTCGCCGTCAATGTCGTACACAGCAAAGCGGTTTTTCTCAATGTCGCCGTCCAGCTCCAGCTCCTTGCCGGAGGGGAGCAGCAGCTTGTCATGCAGATCGCGCAGTGTCATGGCGTACAAATCCTGCGCGGGCGATTCCGTGACCGCTTCAAAGGTGATCGGCTGCCCGGTATCGGGCTGGAAGCCGGATGGGGCGGTTCCCGCAGGCGCGGTCGTTTCCGCTGGTTCGGCATCGTTCAGGTGCAGAAATTCCAGCTCCGGGAGCTGTGCCACGCGGTCCATGCAGCCGGTCAGCAGGATTGCAAGTCCTGCGGTGACCGCCCAGAGCCGCTTCAATGGGTACCTCCGGACTGCCGTTTCAGCTCACGGGAGAAGTAGGGCTCCATTGCCTCGCGCATCCGGGCATCCGGGCAGAAGTACAGGCAGCATTTGCCGTACTCCGGGTGCTCGAATTCGGCGTAGTAGGTGTCATTGTCGTTGGCATCCTCCTCGCCCATGAGGGAAAGCCCCATTGCGGAGAAGGTCGTCATCTCCTCGTCGGATTCCGTGACCTCGCCCGCCTTGCCGAATACCGTGAACGTGCCGACCTTCACGGAAAGCATGGATTTGCGCTTATCCTGTCCCATGATCTTGTCAATGTCAAGCTCCCCGTTCGTGCAGGAATACTCGTATTCGACATCCGAAAGCTTCAGCATGTACCATGCCGCCCAGATCGCGCAGACAGGCAGGATCAGCGCCAGCGGGAAGCCCATGAAGGTGAGCACCAGTGCCAGCAGGGTAATGACCGCCGCGCCCGCGATAATGAGCGCTTTTTTGAGATCGTCCTTCGACGAGTGGAATTTCTTGACAAGCTGTTCAGCAAAATGATCCATTTGTGATCCTCCGTTTTCATTCAATACATGTTTAGTATAGCACATTTCGACGAAAAAAGCAAGCCCTGCGGCTTGCTTTTTGTGATATACTGCGCGCGGCGCTTTGCAATAGAGGGCAGTATATCATTCTATCGTACCGGCGCAAACAGCGGCGCGAACCGTTCCAGATTGGCGGGAATCCCGTCATCCGGGCGATATTCCGCACCTGCATGGGATGCCAGAAGTGTCCGGTATGCCGTGATTTCCTCCGTATCCGGGCAGCGCTCCGCAATGCCTTGCAGCACCGGCACCGGGGATGCCCCGAACCGATGGATATAGACCAGCCCGCAAAGTGCCCGCTGCCTGCCGCTGACGGCAAGCCAGTAGACCGGGCGCTTGTGGAACCGCTTGCAGTGCGCCGGATACAGCTCACGGGCGCAGTAGTCCGCCAGCCCCATGCCGAGCGCTTCCTCCAGCCATGCCAGATTCTCCGTCAGCGTCTTTGCACCGAAAACAGAAGCAAGGCAGGTGCCGATCTGCTCCGGGAGTGCATAGAGGGGGAGAAAATTGTCCTCTGCCGGCGCAATGCCGGAGAGCGAATACCGTCCGAACAGGCACCCCAGAAGAAAGCTGACAAGCCCCTCTGCCGCCTCATGCGCATCCGGGAGCAGCAGACAGCGGGGCGGCGCTGTATCGGCGATCTCATCGGATAGTCCGTAGATCTCCGCGAAGATCTGATTGAGCCGCGTCTCGTTCTGCTGTGTCCGCGCAATGCGGTCACGGCACTGGGATTCCCACACGGCATAGGCATCCGCCAGACGGTGACACCCTGTCTGCACAAGGGGATGCGCGGTGAAATCCCAGCTTTCTTCGGTGCTGTCCCAGTCCTCCCGCGCAAGGGCGATATTCTCCCGCACGAGTGCTGCGATCTCTGCCCGGTGCGCCGGATGTTCCAGATAGGGGAGATTTTTCAGGTTCTCCGGCTGGAAATTCATGGTCGGATTGTAGAAGCGCAGGATCTCCAGCGTCACATTCGAGGAGAGCAGTCCCATGAGATATTCCAGGTCGCCCTCTGCCGGGAACAGACAGGAGCCTGCCACATCGAACAGGAATCCCGCCGGCTGATACCGCACACCGAACCGCGAATTTTCCGTGATGAACGACCATGAGACTGCCTGCTGAAAATAGGTATCCGCATTCTTGAGTCTGCCGCCGGAGTGCTTTTTGTTCAGATGCGCGTGGAATGCCCGGAGCTCCGCGCCGTTGCCGCCGAAATTCACGACCCAGCTATGATTGCCGTACCAGCGCCGCATCCTGCCACCTTTATTATAAGGAAACCACTTCCGCCCGGAGGCAGCCGCTTCGTCCGCATTCTTGCATCCGAATGTGATGCTCCCCGGCGGGAGCTCATACCATCGCCGCAGGAAACGCTTGTTGTCGCTGGTCGTCATGCCCTGACAGATGCGGCAATGGTCACCGAGCTTCGGGGCTTGCATGAGGGAGCGCATCCGGTCGCTCATCCAGTAGCACAGCGGCTTGCCCGGGATGCAGTCGAACCATTCCGGTGTATGGGAATAGCGCAGGGAAGCATCGAAAAATGCCTGCTCCTTGTCGTCGCGCTCTGTCAGGCGCAGGAACAGCGCCGGGATGCCGGGATAGGCTTTCCCGTAAGCCGTAAAGACCGCCGTCTGCACAATCGTTCCCACATCGCTGAGGGAAAACGCCTTCGTGCCGAGATGCACCACATCCCGCAGGGTACAGCGCCGCATCCGTTCCCGGAGCCGGGCAAAGCGCGAGAGGAACATCCACGAATGCTGCACGATCATCGTAAAGCACCCGTCCATGCGGGTAAGCTCCGCACAGCGCTCCATGAAGCATGCAAACAGATCGGCTTTGCCCGCGGGATAGTCCGTCTTGACGAATGTGTTCAGCGCTTTGCTCATGGCGCTGCTGCCCATGTAGGGGGGGTTCGTGATAACCGCGTCATACTGCCGGGTGAGGAGCGCCGATGCGGGATCCTCTGATTCCAGCGGGCGGAGGAGCGAGCCGAATTCCGCCGCATGGGGGATGCGTGTCTCTCCGAAATGGTAAAGCTGGGTGGGGATCCGGCGTTCGAGCAGATCGGGGATATAGGGGAGCGCCTTCATGCGCAGGACGAAATCGCAGAGCACAGCCGCCTCCGGGTCGATGTCGAGTCCGTGGAGATTCTCCGTCAGGATGCGCTCGGCGGCGTCGCACGCCGGAACGCCCGCACGGGCATACAGTCCCATGAGCGCATCGAACGCATAGGCGAGGATGTGCCCGCAGCCCATGCACGGATCGAGGAGGGTGATCCCCTCCGGGGAGCGCTTCGGGATGCCCGGATCCTGTGTTTCCAAGAAATACCGCCATTCCGGCAGGGGTGCGGCGAGTGCGCCGAGGGTGTTTTCCGTCATGCAGCGCACGATCCAGTCGGGCGTGAAGAGCTGTGTCGCGGCAGGAACGTGCTCGGCGGCGATTTTCCGGTGCTGCCGCAGACCTGCAAGCGCCGCCTCGCGTTCGGGGGCGTTGTAATACTGGTACAGCCAGCCGGGGAGCTCCGGATTGCCCTGCCATTCGTCATCGGGAATTTCCCGCAGGAGCGCATAGGCGGACACCAGCGCATCCGGCAGGATCTCCGGGCAGCCGTCAAACAGCGCCATACTCCCGGCGGGGAGCGTATGCGCAGCAGAGAGGATGCCGTTTGCCGTCAGATACCGCAGGGCGCAGAGCCGGCAGAACCATCGGCGGATACCGGACGCATCCGCACCGGGCAGGGCATCGGAAACGGCAGAGCGCAGGGTAAGGGCAAGCTGGCGGCGTGTCATGGGAATTTCTCCTTTCGAGTGATGATAACAGATTCTATTATAGCACATCCGGGAGAATATTGCAAATGTTTTCTGCGGGTCAGGGCAGCAAAGCAGGGGCAGGCAACAGCGCAGCCGGACTGCTTGACAGATTCCGGCATTCCGTGCTATAATTGAAGTAAGATTTCCGCAGAAAGGGGGATCACCATGTACGAGCTGTACTATGAGATCCTGTTCGTTCTTTCACTGTTTCTGCTTCTGGCGTATGTGTATATCTGGCAGAAGCATTTTGATGTGCATATCACCATCATGTATCTGCTGGTTCCGATCACCAATCTGGGCTTTGTCCTGCTGGCGCGGTCACATACCTTTGAGGAGGCGATCGCCGCCAATAAGCTGACCTTTGTCGGCGGATGCTTTCAGGTGCTCGACATCATGTTCATTGTGTTCAGCCAGTGCGGCATCAAGCTGAACCGATGGCTTCGGACGGCTTTGGTGGGCGTGGGATGCATGCTGTACCTTTCCGCCATGAACATGGGGCGGACGTCCTCTTTTTATAAGAGTCTCCGGTTTGAGCGCGTGGACGGCGTGGGCTATCTCATCAAGGAATACAATTTCATGCATACCGTCTTTTACGTCTATGTCATTCTGTGCTTTGCCATGAGTGCCGGCGCGGTCATTTACAGTTATGTTCGGAATAAACAGGTTTCGCGTTATGTGCTGATTCTGCTGATGCTGCCGATGGTAGCGGCGATGCTCTGCTTTTTCGTGATCCGGAAGCTGTTTTTCCCGCTGGAGCTTATCGTGGCAGCGCATGTCTTTGCGCAGATCGTGTATCTCCTGCTCGTATGGCGGCTGTGTCTGTACGATATTACGGATACAGCGATCGATTCCCTGATCGACAGGGGCGACACCGGGCTGATTTCCTTCGATTTCCGGATGCGCTACCTTGCCAGCAATGAGACAGCAAGACACATCATGCCCGTCCTGAACGATCTGACCGTAGATCATTCGGTCAGCAGTGTGCCGGAGATGGGGAATGTTCTGAAATGGCTGAAATGCTTCAGCGTGGACGATACCCAGGACAAGTATGTCTATGAGACCGGGGACAGGATCTATCTGGTGACCATCCAGTATCTGTCGGACGGCAGACACCGGCGCGGGTATCAGATGTTCCTCACGGATGACACCAAGAACCAGCGCTACAATGCCGATCTGAAGGCGGAGGTGGCGCAGAAAACCGCACATATCGTGGAGATGCACAACAATCTGGTGCTGAGCATGGCGACCATGGTCGAGAGCCGCGACAACTCCACCGGCGGTCATATCCGGCGTACCAGCGAGCTTGTGCGCCTGCTCGTGGATGAGATCGTCAGGGACCCGGAGGTGACGCTGCCCGAGGAATTCTGCCGCGATATCGTCAAGGCAGCCCCGATGCATGATCTCGGCAAGATTGCCGTCGATGATGCGATCCTGCGCAAGCCCGGACGCTTCACACCCGAGGAGTTCGAGAAGATGAAGGCACACGCCGCTGAGGGCGCCCGCATTGTCCATGAGATCCTGAAGGAAACCGATGACCATGCGTTCCATATCATTGCCGAGAACGTCGCGCACTATCACCATGAGCGCTGGGACGGCTCCGGCTACCCGGAGGGGCTCAAGGGCGAGGAGATCCCGCTCGAGGCACGGATCATGGCGATCGCCGATGTCTACGACGCGCTCGTGAGCAAGCGCGTCTACAAGGAGCGCATGTCCTTCGAGCAGGCGGACAGCATCATCATGGAGGGCATGGGCAAGCATTTTGACAAGCGCCTGGAGCAGTATTATGTTGCGGCGCGTCCGGCATTTGAGGCGTATTACACGAAATTCGACACCTAAAACGTTTTTGATGTGGTTCGGAGATAATTCGTTAGCTATTTGTGAAGTTTAACCAAAAACCGTATTACACAGTTGGCATAAACTCCAAAGTTTCAAAAAACGCTTTACTTTTTAGTATGAATCGACTATAATAAAAGTGATAGGATTTTCACCTGTTTGTGGACAGTATGTGTCCGCAGGGTGAAGATTCTGCCAGTCCGTTTATTACGCCTGCTTGCACTGGCAGGTGTGATATGTCAAAAAATTTTCATTTTAATGGGAGGGTAAAACCAATGCTGAATTCTAAACTCGGCAAGAAGTTCGTAGCAGGTGCTGCTGCGCTCGCTATGGTAGCATCCGCTTCTGCGACTTCGCTTTCCGCAACCCTGACCGCATTCGCTGGTGTAATGACCGGTGAGGGTACATTCGAAGAGGGCGCTGGTCTGCCGTGGCACGTTTGCGAAAACGGTACCGGTGAGATGGCGTTCGAGATCAACAACGGCGTATACGCAATCCAGATCAAGAACCCCGGCGGTGCTTCCAACGGCGGTGATGACAGATGGGACTGCCAGTTCCGTCACAGAGGTATGTCCGTAACCTACGGTCATAAGTATCGTCTGACCTACTCCGTATATGCAACCAATTCCGGTCATATGTATGCTAAAATGGGCGACGTTACCAACGATGACTGCGAGTACTGGCATAATAACGGTAACAAGCTGACCATGGAGTACAAGGAAAAGATGACGCAGTCAGAACTTGCTGCTGCTCTGAAGGCTGCTTCTGGTAAGGAGATTACCAAGGAGATGAGCCAGTGGGATGTTCCTTACTACAAGGGCTGGGACGCTTGGAAGGAAGATGAGATTCCGGCTAAGAAGTGGACTACCTATGCATGGGAGTTCTATATTGACAAGGAGTACATGGCTAACCTGAACGGCAACGTTCCGGACGGTAAGGGCACTGTTGAGTGGACCTTCCACTTCGGCGGCGACGGTAAGTACACTCCGAACGGCTGCTTCAAGGAAGGTACTATCCTCAAGTTCGATAACCTGATGCTCATGGATATGGACGGCGACGACAACGACTACAAGCCTGAGAAGAAGGAAGAGGCAACCGGTCTGATCGTAAACCAGCTCGGTTACTTCCCGACCCTCGAGAAGAAGGCTACCATCGTTGTTGAGGAGGGTGCATCCCCTGTCAAGTGGGAGGTTTCCGGTCCTGAGAAGCTCTCCGGTACTGCAAGCGCAACGATCAAGGATTCCGGTGCTTGGGAGTACTGCCAGGTAATCGATATGTCCGAACTCAAGACTCCTGGCGAGTATACCCTGACTGCTGACGGCAAGTCCGTGAAGTTCAAGGTTGGTGAGGACATCTACGGCGATCTGCTCGGTGACTCCCTGAACTACTTCTATCTGAACCGTTCCGGTATCGAGATCGAGGACAAGTACATCCAGAACGGCGGTAAGAATGAGTCCAAGTCCGCACTGGCTCGTAAGGCTGGTCATAAGCCGGATGAGGCTTACGTTACCGACGAGTGGGTATTCCTGTACAAGGAAAGAACCAACACGGAGATGCAGGGCAAGTACCCCAAGAAGATCGACGTTACCGGTGGTTGGTACGATGCCGGTGACTACGGTAAGTACGTTGTAAACGGCGGTGTTTCCATGTGGACTCTGGCAAACGCTTACGAGCGTAACCCGGAGAAGTTCAAGGAAGGCGCTAAGTTCATCAACATCCCTGAGTCCGGCAACGGCACTCCGGATATCCTCGATGAGATCAAGTGGGAAGCTGACTTCTTCGTAAAGATGACTCGTGATGACGGCTTTGTATATCACAAGATGCATGACTACAAGTGGACTGCACTCGGTGTAATGCCGTATCTGGATCCGGATACTGACGAGAACGTAACATTCCCGACTCGTATCATCAAGCCGGTTACCTATGCTGCAACTCTGAACTCTGCTGCTGCTCTGGCACAGCTGTCCCGTCTGCTGAAGGACGCTGGCGACAAGGATGCTGACAAGTATCTCGAGTACGCTGAGAAGAGCTACAAGGCTGCTAAGGATTCCTATGAGAAGGCTTATGGCTCCATCTACAAGCAGGCTTCTGACGCAACCAAGAATGATCTGTTCGCACCTCTGGATCAGAACAAGGGCGGTGGCCCCTACGGTGATACGCAGGTTACCGACGAGTTCTACTGGGCAGCTTGCGAGCTGTACTGCACAACCGGCAACGAGGCTTACTACAAGGATCTGTCCGGTTCTGAGGACTTCGCATTCAAGGTAATCACCGATCTGGTCGGCGGCGAGAACAAGGGTTCTCCCACATCCTTCACTTGGGGTACTCTGTCCTCTCTGGGTACTGCTTCCCTGGCACTCAATGCTAAGAAGCTGAAGCTCTCCGATGCAGACACCAAGAAGATCACCCAGGCATTCCAGGAGGCTGGTGACTGCTATCTGAAGTATCAGTCCGAGAGTGCATTCGGTACTCCGTACCCGGGTCATACTTATGACACAACCGTAACCAAGATCGAGGGCGACGAGGTTTCTGAGGTTGCTAAGCACCTCGAGGGCGGTTATGAGTGGGGTTCCAACTCCATGGTAATCAACAACGCTATGATCGAGGGTATGGCTTACGACCTGACTGGCGATAAGAAGTACCTGAACGGCGTTTGCGAGGCAATGGACTACATCCTCGGCAGAAACATCATCGAGAACTCCTACATCACCGGCTACGGTGTTGAGGGCAAGACCACCACATATCCGCACCACAGATACTGGTGCCATCAGATGAAGCAGGATTGGCCGTATGCACCTTCCGGCTGTCTGTCCGGCGGTCCGAACTCTGACATGAACGACCCGATGATCCAGGGTGCTGGTTACAAGATCGGCGATCTGGCTCCGATGAAGTGCTACTACGATAACTGCGATGCATGGTCTGTAAACGAGATCACCATCAACTGGAACTCGCCGGTAGTATGGATCTCCTCCTTCATGGATGACTATAAGGACGGTTCTGCACCTGACGATGTTCAGCCGACTGAGCCGGGTCAGGATAAGACTGAGCCGACCAAGGCTACCGAGGCTACCAAGGAGTCTAACTCCGATGCTGAGAGAACCATGTGGGGCGATGCTAACGTTGATAAGACTGTTGACCTGATGGATATCATCGTAGTTAACAAGTATCTGCTCGGTCTGACCAAGCTCGACGGTGTTGGCGAGAAGAACGCTGATATCAACGACAACGGCAAGGTTGAGTCCAACGACGGTCTGAATGTTATGAAGCTCGCATTCGAGATTCTGAAGCAGTCCGACTGCCCGGTTAAGAAGTAATTCTAACCCGAATAACCAAAAACACGGCGGTTTTACCGCCGTGTTTTTTTATAGCATCATGAAAATCTCGGACTGCTGCCCGATTTCCCCCTCGACCCGATAGACCAGATGCGCGGTGAGACTGTCCTCCGTGACAGTATATGTGATGGCACGATCCAGAATCGTCACATCATGCAGGAGATTCTTCTCAAACCGCACAATATCGCCATGAAGCGCAAGACGCGCATCTGCTTTGTCATGACGGATCTCGGAGATGGCTGTTTCCTCGAAGGTATCGCACAGAATTTCGCAAGGAAGCCGGAATTTCAGAAAATAGACAGGCGTCGCTGAATGGAAAGAACGATATTCGATAAAGTCCGGATGCCCTGCCGTTAAGGGGATGAGAGCGCCAAAAATCCGCAGACGCCGCTTCTGGAAGATCCGACCGGTCGGAACCGTTTCCGTCTGAGAAAAATACTGCGTGAGCTCGGCTTCGCGTGTGAAAATTCCGGTGATTTCTGCATTACAATGCAGGAACGTGGTAAGCCCGTGCTCATCCGTCCGGACACCGCTGACGATAAGCTCGCCCTTTCGTACCCCGTCACCGAGGATATGCATCAGCGTCCCGGCATGCACCTTGACGCCGGTGATCTGCGCATCATAACGCGAAACGATATTACTAGGCACACGCTCCCGCAGCATCGGGATGTGCGGACGTTCCTCGGCAATCTGCACGACAAGCCGGTTTCCGGTGCGCCGGATCCCCGCCCATGCCACCTCCGGGATGGATGTGCGGATCCGGTTTTCGCAGTGCAGAATGTCGATCTCCCGGATCCATGTGCCGCGCTGCACGCCCTCCTCCTCCAGAATGGAGAGGATCACGCTGGTATCTACATTCACAGCACCCTGCACCTCGATGGTTTCCACGATATTGGACTGCCAGAGAATCAGCAGCGCACCGAGCAATATGCCTGCCAGCAGTCCAAGACGCAGACGGTAACGCTGCAATTTTTGCCCGGCGGTACGGCGTTCCCGAATGGTAAGCTCCATGTGGCAGTCACATGCCAGACATTCCAGCGCATGCAGATCACGCCGGAGGATCCTGCCGCAGAACACCTCACCGGTGCAGCGCTGCTCCGTGCAGATGACAGGACTCTGCCGCAGCGCATTGACGAACAGATACGGATTACGCCCGGTGACCTGAAAATCACAGTATTCATGCAGATCCATTCGTCACCTCCGGTCGCGGAGCGTGAAGGTGTCCAGCCTTCCGCGCACAATCACGCTGTTGTCGTGATAGTCGAACACCCGCAGATCTGAGCCCCAGATCTCGACAGTCAGATCACGCGTTTCGAGACACACACGCATGTCATGACATTCCAGCACACGCCTGCAATTCTCCAGCCGCAGTTCGCGGTTCCCGTGCAGATGCAGATAGCTGTCGAGATACATCCAGTTCATCATTTCCCGTTTCCAGCGCATTTTTCTCACCTCTCTGCAAGATATGCACAAAATTGCGGGAATATTCCGGTACCCGCCCACATAGCCTGTAGGGGTGATGCTATGAAACGACAAACAATCGCGGGAGCCGCGGCGCTGGTGCTGATTCTGCTGACGTCCGTGTGGAATACGGCAGTCCGGGGGAGTATCCTCGATGCCGGGGAGCGGTGCCTGACGGTGCTGATCCCTTCGCTCTATTTCTATTCGCTGCTTGCCGCGTTCTGCATCCGGTCGGACGGATTGCGGTACGTGAGCAGATTATTCAGAAAAAACGGCTTGCTATGGGGAATTGTTCTGTTTTCGCAGATCGGCGGCTATCCGGTCGGCGCACAGCTTCTGCATGAGCTGGAGGTGTCGGGCGTGATCAGTCAGCATCAGAAAAATCGGATGCTCTGCGTCTGTTTTGGATGCGGACCCGGTTTTCTGCTGGGAACCGTCTGCCGGGGACTTCCGGCGAGGCTTTGTCTCTGGATGATGCTTTCTGTGATTCTCCCGAATCTGCTGCTTGCACCGTTTTTTCTGCGCGGCATAGAGCCGGGGGAAACCGTGCACCCGTCAGTTCCGCTCACGCACCAGATCACACAGGCAGCAGAAAGCGCCGCAAATGCCATGCTGAAGGTGACAGCGATGATACTGGCATTTGCGGCGTGTATGGGAATTCTGGATGGGATGGGAGCGTTTTCGCTTCTGCCGGAACGATGGGCAGTGCTCGTGCGTTCGGTTCTGGAGGTCAGCAGTATAACGGAGCTCCTGCCCGCAGGCGGAAGTCTGCCGATGGCGGCAGCCTGTCTCTCATTTGGAGGATCTTGCGTGCATCTACAGACTGAGGCGATCTGCGGCGCACCGGATTGGGGAAAATTCCTGCTCATCCGGGCAGCATCCGCCATAATGAGCTATGGGATCTGCACATTGGGTGTCCGGTACCTGTTCCGGGAGATCGTCCCCGCATCGCTTTGCGTGACGGAGCCTCAGCTCACGACCGGGAGCATGCTTCCCGGTGCCTGTCTGCTTGTTATGTCCGTGATGCTTCTGCGCAGGTCGGATCGGTCAGCCCTGCTGTAAATGCTCCCGCATCTGGCGCTCTGCCTCGGCAATTTCCAGCCGGAGTTCTTCCGCAGACATCCGGAACGCGCCGTTTCCGAGGATGATGATCTGCTCGGTTCCGTCGGAGGTCGCCACGCGCACGCGGTAATCCTTCGCCAGATCGTGCGAAATCCGCTCGATGTAGGTGTCCGCCGTCTCGGCTTCCTTGGTGTAGACGATGCTGATGCCGCTTTCCTCGGTGATGCTGCCGGGATTGCCCTTGACGCGGTAGGCATCGAATACGAGAATCAGCCGGCACTGCCGCCAGCCGCGGTAATTCGCGAGAATATGCACGAGCTGCGAACGCGCGGCATCCAGATTCTCCGCCGCGAGCTTTTTCAGCGCATCCCACGCGAATATGATATTATAGCCGTCCACAAGCAGATACTCCGGCCCCGTCGGCAGGGGAACAGGCTTCTGCTTCGGGGCGGCTTTTTCCGTGTGGAAATTGTGCCGTTCATCCCGCGTATCCCGCTTGACCGAGCCGTAGGTACGCTCGAAGATCTCCATGAGCTCCTTGTCCTGTGCGGCGCTCCCGGTGTATGCCTCGCGGACAGGCCGTGCCATAGGCGCGATTTCCTGCGGGCGCTCCGGGTGCAGATAGCTTTCCGTGTGCATCCGGTTCTTCACCTCGTTCCACTTGACAAGCTCTCCGCTGCCGTGCGAACAGAAGATGCTGTCAGGCGAATTGTCCAGATCAGCTTCCGGATCGTAGCCGATGCGTTCCATGACGCTCTCCGCATCCGCGCAGGGCGCATAGCCGCAGGGCGTACACGAGAGCCGTCCGCGCCCGCGCGTGAACTCCATCACAGACGTCCGGTAAGTCATCATCACAAGAGCGGGGCAGGTTCCCTCCACAACGGAAAATTCGCCGAGATTCTGCGGCGGGTCGGGCTTAGCGCCCTTCATTTGCAGATCCGTGAGAGCGCGTCCGAGTGATTCAGTCGGGACTTCAAGCCGGAACCGTACCCAGGGTTCGAGGAGGACGCTCTCTGCCTGCATGAGACCCTGCCGCACCGCGCGGTAGGTCGCCTGCCGGAAATCGCCGCCCTCCGTGTGCTTCTTGTGGGCGCGTCCGGCGGTGAGGGTGATCTTCATGTCCGTGATGGGTGAGCC
>ONEQ01000196.1 GCA_900316885.1 uncultured Eubacteriales bacterium
GCGATCTGTCCCCAGAATACGGCACACTTGCCGAGACGAATGCGAAATTCGACGAGATCGTGGACTATCTCGCGGAGAAAATGCAGGCGGATCCGTCCAAAAAGCTCCTCTGGGGAACGGCGAAGCTGTTCGATCATCCGCGCTACATGCACGGCGCCGGCACCTCCCCGTCTGCGGATGTGTTCGCCTATGCTGCGGCACAGCTCAAGCATGCCATCGATGCAACCATCCGGCTCGGCGGCAAGGGCTATGTGTTCTGGGGCGGACGTGAGGGCTATGAGACCCTGCTCAACACCAATTACGGGCTTGAACAGGACAATATGGCACGGCTCCTGCGCATGGCGGTGGACTATGCCCGCTCGCAGGGCTACACCGGCGATTTCTACATTGAGCCGAAGCCCAAGGAGCCGACCAAGCACCAGTATGATTTCGATGCGGCGACCGTCCTCGGATTCCTGCAAAAATACGGTCTATGGGATGATTTTTACCTGAACATCGAGGCAAATCATGCAACGCTTGCCCAGCATACCTTCCAGCATGAGCTGCGCGTGGCACGCGAGAACGGGAAATTCGGCTCCATCGATGCCAACCAGGGCGATCCCCTGCTCGGCTGGGATACCGACCAGTTCCCGACCAATCTCTATGATGCGACCCTCTGCATGTATGAGGTCATCAAGGCGGGCGGCTTCACGAACGGCGGACTGAATTTTGATGCGAAGGCGCGGCGCGGGAGCTTCACGCCGGAGGATATTTTCCTGAGCTTCATCGCGGGCATGGACACCTTTGCACTCGGCTTCAAGGCGGCGCGTGCGCTCATCGCGGACGGCAGGATCGATCAGTTTGTGACCGACCGGTACGCAAGCTGGAACACCGGCATCGGTAAGAAGATCATCGACGGAACCGCCGGATTTGCTGAGCTGGAACAGTATGTTCTGCAAAAGGGCGAGGTGACGGATTCCCTTTCCAGCGGACGGCAGGAGATGCTCGAATCCATCGTGAATAACGTCCTGTTATCGCTGTAAGGAGGCACTATGCAGTACTATCTTGGCATTGACATCGGCACAAGCGGCACGAAAACCGTGCTGTTCGATGTGTACGGAACCGTGACCGCCTCCTGCACTGCGGAGTATCCGCTGTATCAGCCGCAGAACGGCTATGCGGAGCAGAATCCGCAGGACTGGGCGGATGCCGTGCTCCATACCATCCGCACGGTCATGGATGAGAGCAAAATCGACCCGCAGGACGTGAAGGGCATCGGGCTTTCCGGGCAGATGCACGGGCTGGTCATGCTCGACCGGGAGAACCGGATCATCCGTCCCGCGATCATCTGGTGCGACCAGCGCACCGCCGCCGAATGTGCGGAGATCACGGAGAAAATCGGTGCAGAACGCCTGATCGGGATCACCGCGAATCCCGCGCTCACGGGCTTTACGGCATCGAAGATTCTCTGGGTGCGCAGCCACGAGCCGGAGAACTACGCCAGATGCGCCCATATCCTGCTCCCGAAGGATTATATCCGGTTCGTGCTCACCGGGGACTATGCGACCGAGGTATCGGATGCCTCCGGGATGCAGCTCCTCGATGTGCCGCACCGTTGCTGGTCGGAGGAGGTGCTGGAAAAGCTTGGCATCGACCGTTCTCTGCTTGGTAAGGTCTATGAATCGCCGGAGATCACCGGGACAATCACGGCGGAAATCGCCGCGAAAACCGGACTTTCGGCAGGCACTCCGGTGGTCGGCGGTGCGGGCGACAATGCGGCGGCGGCAATCGGCACCGGCGTCGCGGCGGAGGGCAGAGCCTTCACCACGATCGGCACAAGCGGCGTGGTGTTCGCGCATACCGATGCGCCGGTCATCGATCCGAAGGGGCGCGTGCATACCTTCTGCTGCGCCGTACCGGGCGCATGGCATGTCATGGGCGTGACGCAGGCGGCGGGACTGTCGCTCAAATGGTTCCGCGATCAGTTCTGTGATGCGGAGATGCAGACCGCCCGCGGACTCGGCGTCGATGAATACATCCTCATGGATAGGGAAGCCGCCCTCTCCCCCATCGGCGCAAACCGGCTGCTCTATCTGCCCTATCTGATGGGCGAGCGCACGCCGCATCTCGATGCCAATGCACGCGGGGTGTTCTTCGGACTATCGGCTATGCATCAGAAGCGCGATCTGATCCGCGCAGTCATGGAGGGAGTCGCCTATTCGCTGCGCGACTGCCTGGAGGTGTTCCGGGAGATGCAGATCTCCGTCAGCGGCATGACCGCCTGCGGCGGCGGCGGAACCTCGGCGCTCTGGCGGCAGATGCTCGCGGATCTGTTTGAATGTCCGATCGGGACAACGGCTTCTAAGGAGGGACCGGCACTCGGTGCCGCGATTCTCGCGATGGTCGGGACGGGCGCCTATCCTTCCGTACCGGAGGCATGCCGCGCCATTGTCCGAACGGCACAGACCTGCGAGCCGGATGCCGGCGCCGTTCCGGTCTATGCGCTGTATTATCAGCTCTACCGTGCAGTCTATCCGCAGCTTCGGGAGCAGTTTGCCGCACTGTCCGGTCTGCCGGTGCAGGAATAAGGCATATTACATCCCTGCAATCCGCGTTTTATGCACTCTGCTGTACCGTGTAAAAAAATCATGAATTTTTTCGTTAGCTATTGAAAAATGTAAAAAAATATGTTAAAATGTATACAATAGGTTTTTCTCATTGTATAGTCAATTTTGCATATAATTTAGTTGTGAATCCGCAGATGCTGTCATCACACTATGGATAAGCGGGGATGGATACAGAAATGGAAGATTCCAATGAAAAGAAGAAACAGAACCGGTTTCTGACGACACGTCAGATCCGCTATGCCGCTGCGACGGCGATCGTTCTGCTGAGTCTGCTGGGGCTCTCGGCAGCATTTGTGATCCGGGTATACTTTATGACCGAATCCTCCTGCTATGAGGATCTTGCCGTCACGACCGAGGATGCCATCACGGATCTGGAGACGAAATTCCGAAGTGACCGGACTACGCTGCGCGTCATGGCGGGTCTGATCGGCAATGCCGACGACATCGCCTCCCTCGAGGTGAGCGGGTACCTGACCAATTACGACATCAACAGCATGATTACGCAGATCGGGATGCTGCTGCCCGGGGATGTGCTCGTCAATTCCAAGGGGCGGCGCACCAAAACCGACGGTGAGATCAGCTTCGAGGCGGAATCCAAGCAGGGCGAGCATATCAGCCGCTTACAGGCGGCAGGCGCCAATCCCGCGAATCAGGTCATTCGCAATTATGTGCCCATCCGCAAGGACGGGATCTGCATCGGGGTGCTTTACAGCTCTGCCAGCCCTTCGAGCATTGCCAAGGCATGGCTCCCGAGCATCTATAACAAGAAGGGCAGCTGCTATGTCGTGGATCGAAAAACCGGCGAGGTGCTCATCAACACCTCCTCGGATCCGATCAGCAATATCCGCGATATTGACTTTATCCAGACGGATGCTGCCTACGCCAAGGACGGCACTGTCAGCAATATCCTTGACGGAAAAAAGGGTTATTCCGTGTTCAGCTCCCAGCTGGCAAGCGAAAAGTTCTACATGTGCTACCTCCCGTTCAGCATTGAGGACTGGGAGATGGTGGTTTTCGTCCCGGAAAGCGCGGTCTTTTCGGCAGTCGATCCCATCCGGAACTGGATGTATCTGCTGATTGCGTCAGTGGCGGTCATTGTCCTGCTCTACGCGCTCTGGCTGATCCGGGAAATCCGTGCAGCCCTTGCAGATGCCGAGCAGAAGGCAAATATCGACGTACTGACGGGACTGCCGAACCGCAACCGCTATGAAGGCTATCTGAAAACGCTCGAAGGCTCGCGGGACAAGCTCATCTGCCTGTATATCGATGCGAACGGGCTGCATGAGCTGAACAACAGCAAGGGGCATTTCGCCGGCGACCAGATGCTGCGCTTCATCGCGGATACCCTGAAGGTGGAATTCGGCGGCGAGCATATCTACCGCATCGGCGGTGATGAATTTATCGTGTTCCTGTCGGATAAGACAGAAACGGAAGTGGAGCATTGCCTGAAGAATTTCAACGATGCGCTGCAGCGGAATGACTACCATGCCGCCGTCGGCACCAGCGAATACGAGGGCGGGATGAGCGTGGATCACCTGATTGAACACGCGGAAAAAGCGATGTACGAATCCAAGCAGAAATACTACGAACAACTGGGGAAGGTCATGCGTGTCTGAAAGGGGGAAATGTTCCATGAAACGTAATCCGTTAGCGCTGCTGACTGCCTGCGTCCTGAGCCTGTCCGTGACGGGCGGCTGCGCAAAGAAGCTGCCGTCGCTGGAAAATCACGGCAGCCAGTCGGATCTTGCCGAGAATGTCTACAACATGGTGTATTTCGGTGAAATCGAAACCCTGAACTACCTGCAAACCGACAACGAGGTGGACTATTCCCTCTGCTCCAATCTGATCGACAATCTGGTGGATTACGATCAGTACGGCAACATCGTCCCCGGACTTGCCGAGAGCTGGTCTGCGAATGAGGATATGTCCGTCTGGACGTTCCAGATCCGCAGGGGCGTCCAGTGGGTGGACTGCGAGGGCAAGCCAGTCGCAGAGCTG
>ONEQ01000262.1 GCA_900316885.1 uncultured Eubacteriales bacterium
ACTTCCGTGATATCATCGAAAAGCTGATGGTGAGAACGGCGACAGCCTACGGCCTGAATACCGACTTCGTGAAGCTCGTCAATCCGACCAGGCGTTTTGTCATCGGCAGCAGTTTCGCTGACTGCGGTGTGACCGGGCGCAAGCTCGCCTGCGATACCTACGGCGGCATCGGGCACATCGGCGGCGGAGCTCTCTCCGGTAAGGATCCGTCCAAGGTTGACCGCAGCGGCGCGTATATGGCCCGCAAGATTGCGAGGGATATTGTCAGCGCCGGATATGCGGACAAGGCAGAGGTACAGATTGCCTACGCTATTGGAGTGGCAGAGCCTGTGTCTGTGTATGTCGAGACATTCGGCACCGAACAGCAGGATAAGGCGTTCATCGACCTGTACGTCCGTGAGAACTACGATCTCACACCGAGAAGCATCATCGAGAGCCTTGGTCTGCTTGACGTGGATTACAACGCGGTATCCGCTTATGGAAACTTCGGAAAATCGGGGCTTTCGTGGGAGCAGTAAAAATTTTTTAAAAAACTTTTTCTCGAATACCTTACAGGAGGTCTCTCCCAGACTATATAGTAGAGGCTCTTGAAAAGCCCTCACAAGAAACGGCTATGATCAGATTGGTTGCAGCCGTTATTACATGGTCAAAAGACCGAAAACAGAAAGGATATGCCTATGAACAAGAACAGAATCCCGAAGAACCGCTACAACGGCAACAGCCGTCGGTACGCTGATGCCAAGGCAGAGACCGACCGCATCGCAAGAAATGTCAAAAGCGCGGCAAAGCCGGAGAAAAACAATGTGCTAGATGAGATCGGGAAAGCCGTGGATGCACATGCTGTGGAAATCGGTGTGACCGTCTCCGACATCTTCAAGTTCCTGACGATCACGGCGGCGGTTCTCCCGAACATGGAGCTGGAACTGGAGATGATCCGTCTGAAGGTCGATGACAGCGGTATTTTCGTGGAGATCACAAGACCGTGTCACAAGTGCTGCGAGGATTGCGGCGATGATGATTTCGATGAGTGGGATGAAGAGGAGGGTCTGCTTTATGACGGGGACTGATAAGAAGAACGCACCGGCAAAACTGCCGGTACAGACACAGCGAATCGTGAACGGCATCAACCTCATGTTTGCCGGTATCGGTGAGATCCTCAGCGCAATGGAGCCGGACATGGCAAAGGCGGTTCAGGCACTTGCCAACACAACTGCTGCTTCACCGGGTGATCCGAACGACTATGAGGAAATCCTCGGTGCAGATGATCTGCCGGAGGAGAAAGCCGCTGACAACACACCTGCAACAGCATCGGAATCGGAGCAGGAGCAGGAGCAGGAGCCTGAGCCGCCGAAGAAGAAGGCCGCACCGAAAAAGAAGCAGGAGCAGACTGCACTGACTGCCGATGACCTCATCCGTGTGGTGACACAGAAAATCAAGCAGAGCCGAGCCAACAAGGAGAAGGTTCTTGCACTGCTGAAATCCTACGGTGCTGCAAAGGTCAGCGATATTCCGCAGGATCAGTACGAGGCGTTCCTCACGGATGTGTCGCAGCTCTGATCGGGAGGTGAAGCATTATGCCAAGGAAAAAGAAGGAGCCGGTTTCAGGTGTTCCGCCCGATGCGCCGACCATCGACCACGCAAGCCGCGCACACGCTGTCCTGTCGGCATCTGCTGCAAAACGCTGGCTGAACTGTCCGCCGTCCGCCCGGCTGAATGAGCAGTTCCCGAATACATCCAGCGAGTATGCCGAGGAAGGAACGGCTGCACACGAACTGTGTGAGTACAAGGTGCGAAAGTATCTGCATGAGCGCATGGAGCGCCCGCAGTCGGAATACTACACCGAGGAAATCGCGCAGGCTACGGATATTTACGCTGAGTTTGTGATTGGCATCATCGAGGAAATGAAAGCAAACGGCGCAGAGCCGATGGCGCTTGTGGAGGAGAAACTGGACTACAGCCACGTTGCACCGAGCGGATTCGGTACGGGCGACATGATCGTCATAGGAAAAGATGCTGAAGGACGCGGTCTCCTCCACATAGTGGACTACAAGAACGGGAAGGGCGTTTTTGTGGATGCCAACCACAATCCGCAGATGATGCTGTATGCGATAGGCGCACTCAGAGCCTACGATTTCATCTACGATGTAGAGATCGTCAGAATGTCCATTGTGCAGCCGAGGCTTGAAAATATCAGCACCTGCGAAATGACAGTATCGGAGCTGAACGCATGGGCAGAGAGCATTAAACCGGTTGCACTTATGGCATACGAGGGCAAGGGCGAACAGCATCCCGGTGACTGGTGCCGGTTCTGCAAGGCAAAGCCGGTGTGTCAGGCGTGCAAAGACGAGGCATTAGCACTCTGCCGCGAAGATTTCCTTGACCTCGATGCCGGAGCATTCAATGATACCGCAGCGGAGGAAAGCGATATGACAGCACCCTATGAAGCCGACACACAGACCGCCGTTTTCAAACAGCCCGGACTGATCCCCTTGTCGGAGCTGGCAGAAATACTGCCAACTCTTAACCGTATCAGCTCGTGGATCGATGCTGTCTTTGCGTTCGTATCCTCTGAGGCAATCAACCACGGCGTGCCGATCCCCGGTTATAAGGTGGTCGAAGGACGCAGCAAGCGAGTGTTCACAGACACCAAAGCTGTGGTCGATACCGCTGTTCAGAACGGCTACACCGACCTTTACAAACAGACGCTCATCAGCCTGACCGAATTTGAGAAGATGATGGGCAAGAAAAAGTTCAATGAACTACTCGGAGAGTTTGTGGCGAAACCTCCGGGAAAGCTGACACTTGTGCCGGAGAGTGATCCGAGAGAACCAGCCGATCTCACAGCAGCACCCGAACAGGAATTTGCAGTCCTCTCCGATGAGGACTGACACATTAAAATGGAGGTAATTCTATGGCAACTAATAACAACACACCCGCGACCAAGGTGGTCGTACCTTGCCGCATCAGCTTTGCGAACATCTGGGAACCGAAGTCGATCAATGGCAGCGAGGAGAAGTATTCCGTTTCCTGCCTGATCCCGAAG
>ONEQ01000008.1 GCA_900316885.1 uncultured Eubacteriales bacterium
CCGGTTTCTGCGGAGCTCCAGAATCAAACAAAAAGGAGTAAACAACTATGACGGCAAGAGTACCGAAGGGCGCAGGCAATAATGCGCAGAATATGAACCAGATGATCCGTCAAGCACAGAAGATGCAGGATCAGATCACCGAGCTCCAGGATGATATTGAGGCTCGTGATTTCACCACCACCGCAGGCGGCGGCGCTGTAGAGCTGGTAATGACCGGTAAGAAGACCATCAAGTCCCTGACCATCAAGCCCGAGGTTGTCAATGCAGACGACATCGAGATGCTGCAGGATCTCATCATCAGCGCAGTCAACGAGGCTGTTGCACAGATCGAGAACACCACTGAGGACGAGATGAGCAAGATCACCGGCGGCGTATCCCTGCCGGGTCTGTTCTAATGGCAAACCACGACGCTTTGCCTCTCGTTGTATTGACCGAACAATTCGCAAGCCTGCCGGGTATCGGAATGAAGTCCGCTGCCCGGCTTGCGTATCATGTGATGTCCATGGACGCCGCGGACGTGGAGGCGTTCGCACAGGCGCTGCTCAATGCCAAAAAGACGGTGCATTACTGCGAGTGCTGTGAGAATCTCACCGACCAGGCGCTTTGCCCGATCTGTGACGATCCGTCCCGCGACCGCTCGACGGTCTGCGTCGTCGAGACGCCGAAGGACATCAGCGCATTCGAGCGCACCGGCGAGTACAAGGGCGTGTACCATGTGCTGCACGGTCTGATCTCGCCCATGAAGGGCGTGATGCCGGATGATCTGCGCATCCGTTCGCTGCTCCGGCGCGTGCAGGAGGGCGGCATCCGTGAGGTCATCATGGCGACAAATCCCACGGTGGAGGGCGATGCAACGGCGGCATATATCTCGCAGCTCATCAAGCCGCTTGGCGTGAGCGTGACACGTCTGGCATTCGGACTGCCGGTCGGCGGCATGCTGGAATATGCTGACGAGGTGACACTCTACAAGGCACTCGAAAACCGGAATGAAATGTAAGTCCTGCCCGTTCGGGCGGGGCTTTCTGTTTGGTGAGAAAGTGTCAATTTTCGTTGGCAAAGCCAATGAAAATTCAGGGGGTGCCGGGGCGGCGCTCCCTCTTCCCGCCCGCATAGCGGGCGGGAACTTTTTTCAAAAACTATTTACAAACAGCACGGGATGTGGTATAATGGTATCAAATACCAGATGAGGAGGTCAGTATGCGCTATCATAAGGAGAGCTTCAGCAGCTATTATCAGGAAATGTCCGGCTCGCTCCGCGGCTTTGCGCTTCCGCGCTGGGAGGATTTTCCCGATCTGGAGCTGTATATGGATCAGATGATCGTCCTCATCAACCGCTATTTGGCGTTTGACAACGAGGAAAAGACCGTCACCGCATCCATGATTAACAACTACGTCAAGGCGCGGATGATGCCCCCGCCTGTCCGCAAGAAGTACGGCAAGCCGCATCTTGCGTATCTGGTCGTGATCTGCACGCTCAAGGATGCGCTGGGCATGTCGGTCATTGAGCAGATGTTCCCGCCCGGAATGGAGGGCGAGCTGCTGCGTGAACGCTACAATGCGTTCGTGGAGAACCAGATCAAGGCGTACCATTTCGTTGCAGACAACATCGACAGCGTGGCGATTCCGCTGTTACAGGAGCAGGAACGGATCTCCGACCGGATCCATGATCTGGTCATGCAGGTCGGCGTTTCCGCCAATATCGCCAAGAATCTTGCGGAGCGCTTTGCTGCCCAGCAGGAGGACGAATCGAAGGAGTAAAAAAGCGTGCGGCTCAACACCGCACGCTTTTCGCTTTGCTTACTTCTTTACCGGGAAATCAGCCTGCTTTTCCATCTCCAGTGCGAGCTTCAGGACGTGGAGTCCGTCGTCGGACTGTACCTTGGAATCTGCATTCACATCGGCATTTGCCAGTGCCTGATCGTCCAGATCCTTCAGACCGAGCAGATACTTGTTGACAGCGATGACGTCCATGATATTGACGTCCTTGTCCGCGTTGAGGTCACCGTAAAGCGTCACCTTGGCAGCTTCCTTCGTCGGCTCAGTAGCCTCGGTAGCCTTGGTGGTCGGCTCAGTTGCCTTGGTAGTCGGCTCTGTGGTCGCCTCGGTAGCCTTTGTGGTCGCCTCAGTAGCCTTGGTGGTTGCCTCGGTTGCCTTAGTGGTCGCTTCGGTAGCCTTTGTGGTTGCCTCAGTAGCCTTTGTGGTTGCTTCTGTGGTAGCCGTTGTGGTGCCCTTGCCCTTTGCCTGGATCGAAACGATCTCGATGGACACCGGCTTCTCCTTGCCGGAGCTCCAGTCTGCGCTGTAGTAGTTGCGGAACTCGAAGGTACCCTTCGGATTGATGCCTGCCTTGGATACGTCGATCTTGATCGCAGTCACCTCGCCCTTGGTCACCTTGACCTCGGTGCCGGGAACCTCGATTGTGCCGCCCTCGGTATCAACCCAATCCTCGTTCTTGCCGTCATACTCCAGCCAGTAGGGCTCATCCTTGGTGCTGACACCCAGACCATAGGAGAAGTTGCCGGTATACGGCGCCTTGACGTTGACGATGAGCTCCTGGATATCGTCCAGCTTGAAGCCGGCGAAGCTGCCGCCGTAGTTCTTGCCGGCTGCATACTCCTTGCCGACAGTGATGGTCGGCAGATCGCCAGCGCCAGCCTCGGTGGTCTCCTCGGCAGCTGCACCGCCGTCACCGACGGAGATGAGCTTGATCGCTACGGGATTCTCCTTGCCGGAGCTCCAGTCTGCGCTGTAGTAATTGCGGAACTCGAAGGTGCCCTTCGGATCGACATCAGCCTTGGACAGGTCGATCTTGATCTCGGTCTCCTTGCCCTTGGTCACCTTGACCTCGGTGCCGGGAACCTCAATCTCGCCGCCCTCGGTATCGACCCACTTCTCGTTCTTGCCGTCATACTCGAGCCAGTAGGGATCATCCTTGGTGCTGACGCCCAGACCAAAGCTCATATTGCCGGAATACGGTGCCTCAACGGTGATAACCATCTCGGTGATCTTGTCCGACTTGAAATCGGAGAACTTGCCCTTGTAGGTGTCGTTGGCTTTCATGGACTTGCCGACGGATACCGTTGCCGCACTGACATCCGGCGCATTATACATCAGCGGAACTGCTGCACCTGCGACAGACAGACACATCAGAGCTGCAATTGCCGCAGCCTTCATGCGATTAGACATTGTACCAGAAAACATCGTTACCTCTTCCTTTCTGAATAGACAAAACCGGGCTGTACAGTAGAAATGATTCTGTGCAGCTTTCCTTTATTATACCATACTTCGGATGCTAAAGCTGTGAACAAAATGTGAAAATTGTGAATTAAAGGAAGATGAAGTGTAGAATTTTTCTTGCATTATTTGTGCAATCTGCAAGCACCGCATACAAAAACATCACCCTGCATCAAGCAGGGTGATGATTGATTGTTGGCTTGGCATAGCGGAAACTGATGAACTGATCGCCCAGATAGGTGAGTGTGCCGTCCTGATTGAACGGTGTCTCCTTGTACGCGACGCGGGGTGCGACCAGCCGCAGGATCTCGCCGTGCTTGGTCTCGAATACCATCTCGAAATACTCGTTGGAGATCGTGGAATGTCCGTTGCTGTCCACCACGCGCTTGCGCTCATCGATCTTGTGTGTGAGGATCGCCGTCACACTGCGCTCATGTGTCTCCTCCTCGGGATGCCACTGACGGTGGACGGGCATGGAATCGGACGGCTCCTTGGGGGTGTTTTCCTGCTGCCGTTTCAGCGAAAGACGAACCGGATGCACCGGTACGCAGTTCTCATCGAGCTCCTCCACGAAGAAGCCGACCAGCCCGCGCAGAGTGCCGCCTGTCAGCCCCAGCAGAAGCAGTATAAACACCAGAAACGTGCCCAGTGCGATTAAGACATACTGCATGTACTAACCTTCCCCTTTATGTAACAATTAAAGCTGTATTCCGCCGATGCTGCGGATCTGGAGCACATGGCAGTACCCCTTGCCGAGTACGGCTTCCGTCTGTGCGCGGAAATCCTCGAGCATATCCAGCGGTACATATGCCTGTACCGTGCCCGCAAAGCCGCCGCCGTGGACACGCGCACCGCCTCTGCCGCCGAGCAGATCCTTGCAGAGCGCAATGGTCAGCGCGACCTCCATGTGACGCGGATCGTCATAGAGGGACACGTTCTGTAGATACATGAACGAGGAGTGCCCCGAGGAGCTGATCTCCCGCAGATACTGCTTGAAATAGCCGTTCTGGAGCGAACGGAGTGCCCGCTGTGCGCGTTCGTTCTCTGCAAAATAGTGCATGGCACGCAGCACGGCGCGGTCGCCGCATTGGATGCGCAGCTCGGGAAGCGCCGCGCCGAATTCCTTTTTATCGACCTGAGACAGATGCTCCTTGCCGAGCACATGGGCAACGGCGTTCATTTCCGCGGGAATCGCGGCATAGGCATCGGTGAGGTCGGTGTGATCGGCGCCGCTGTCGAGGATGCAGAGCGCAAATCCCTCCTTGGCGAGATCGACATCCGTGCGGATGACCTGGGGTTCGTTGTCGTGGAAGTCAATGGCGATGACGCCGCCGATGGAACATGCCATCTGATCCATCAGACCGCAGGGCTTGCCGAAGTAGGTATTCTCGGCATACTGCCCGATCTGGGCAATCTGGATCGGGGTGACAGCGCCGCCCGCAAAGAAGCTGTTGCAGATGTTGCCGACGAGCACCTCAAAGGCTGCGGAGGACGAAATGCCCGAGCCGCGCAGGACATTGGAGGTGGTGTAGGCATCGAAGCCGGTGACGAGGTAGCCCATGTGGGTGAATTTTGCCGCAATGCCGCGCAGGAGCGCCGACGAGGAATTGATCTCACCGGGCTGCGGGTAGAGGTCGGCAAGATCAACCTCGTTCATGGCATAATCCTCGGATTTCAGCCGGATCTGACCGTCGGTTCGTTTGGATGCGACGGCGATGATGTCGAGATTGACACTGCCCGCCAGAACATGTCCCCCCTGATGGTCGGTATGGTTGCCGCACAGCTCAGTTCTGCCGGGTGCAGAGAACAGGGCGATATCCTTGTCCTCTCCGAATTCAGCCGCAAATGCGTTGATCGCGTTGATAAAACGCTGCCGGTAGGGCTCCAGCGCCTCGACCGGACACGCATACATGCGGGAGAGTGTTGTATCATAGTTTCCTTCCTGCAGTGCGCGAATGGTATCTTTCTGGTTCATGTGAATCGCTCTCCTCTCCCTGTCTGTCATGAAATGAGGTTCTAGCCCTCTACCTTATAGTATATAATATTTCAGACATTTTTTCAAGCCCTTTTGCTGAATTTTTGGAAAATGTTCACATTAATGATGCGGCGCGTCAGATTCCGCTGGATCCGAATCCGCCCTCGCCGCGGTCTGTCGCATCGACGCCGCAAGTTTCGAGGATTTCGGGGTAATAGACCGGCACCGCGACAAGCTGCGCCACGCGCATCCCGTGCTCGATGGTGAACGGAGTATCGGAGATATTGTGCAGCGGCACGAACCATTCGCCGCGGTAGTCCGTATCCACGACGCCGACCGCATTTGCCAGCGTGATGCCGTGCTTCGAGGACAGCCCCGACCGCGGGAAGATCAGCAGCGCCATATCCGCCTTATCCGGCTGGCATTTGAGCCCCAGCGGGATCATCTGCGTCTCACCGGGCGCGATGGTGACCGGCGCCTCCAGACAGGCGCAGAGGTCTGCCCCGGCGCTCTCCGGCGTGGCGCGGACGGGAAGCTGTGCGCCGCCGCGTGTTTTCTGAAAATAGAGTTTCATCTGAATCCTCCTGATTAGATTTGGGGGATAAGCGCCTATACCGGATCGGCTAAACTCACTCTGCTTCGCGGCGTTCGTCACGCCGATCCCGGCGCTTATCCCCCAAGCCCTCCCCCAAGCCCCTGATTAGATTTGGGGGAACGCGCCTATACCGGATCGGCTAAACTCACTCTGCTTCGCGGCGTTCGTCACGCCGATCCCGGCGCTTATCCCCCAAGCCCCTGATTAAATTTGGGGGAACGCAGCGCGTTAAGGCTTGGGACTAAAGCTCCCATCGCAAGACGATGCTCGCTCACGCCCCAAGGCGCTGCTTATCCCCCAAGCCCCCTGGAATATAAACCTGTTGTTCTCCCCTCCGGCGCATGACCGGATCCGTTCCGGTATGCATCCAGCACCTCCCGGATGCGTCCCGGCGTTTCGTCGGTGAAATAGAGCTCCCGCAGCTCCGGCGGCATGGCTTTCCCCGCGAGCCAGAGGATGTCTGCGTTGACAAGCTCCTGATAGTTTCCGCTGCAAAGAAGCGGGAATTTCCGCCCGGTGCGGTCGGTCAGGAAGCAGTCGCGCTTGCGGCAACCCTCCTGCGATCTGATCGGACAGACGCGGTAGAGCATCATCGGCAGCCGCCCGTAGACGATCGCCCCGGCAGGGAGCACATGCCCCAGCTCGGTGATGCGGTTCATCCGCAGCTCGATCGATGCGCAGACATCCTGCAAGCCCATTTCCCGCAGGGACAGCACTGTCAGGCGGTTCGTCACGTTCAGTCCGAATCCGCCGTGCAGCGTAAATCCCAGCTCCCTGCCGATGCGGATATCCGCGAGATTGTGGCAGATCAGATGCGAAAAGCCCTGCGCTTTCAGATCCGCGAGCTGTTCACGGTAGGCACCCTCATCCGCGATAATGCGCGGTGCTTCGACAAAAATCGAATCCGAGGGCGTGCAGCCCGCCGCAAGCCCTGCCGGGATGCACACGATCTCTCCCGTTTCGAGCGCCGCCGCGAGCTGTCCCTTCGTGCGGACATGCAGGCGGTATGCGGGTGCATCCGATGGTGTGCGCAGCTCGGGCAGGGGAACGTTCTCATCCGAAATGCGGATATACTCCGGCCGGTTGTTCCCGATGAGAATGCGGGTCATATCCTCCACCGCCCTGCGCCGCATCGCATTACACTGCGCGGACGAGAGGAACAGACTGTCCGGGTTGTCAAGCGTGACATTCCCGCAGGTGTAGGGCGTCCCGCCGAGTTTCTGCATACTCTTGGCAAAGATCTCCTGCGTGAGGGGACTTTTCTGCGGCACCTGCGGCACATCGCCGTAGAAGCGGGAATAGCCCTCCTCGCCGGCGCTGACGAGCATACATGCCGGCTTTCCGGGTTCGAGCGTCAGCCTGAAATCCAATGCGCGGACGGTGCGCGGCTTCTCGTAGAGCCTGGCGAGATCACCGAGCACCTGATTGCCCGCGAGCACATCCTCCTTGCGCCGGAAGCCGAACATATCCTGCTTTTTACCCGTGAAATAGCCGTCGGTGAAGCCGCTGCGGGAGAATACCGCCTGTAGGGTATCCATGTCCGGCTGCTGCCCGTCGAGCGCCATGCGCAGCGCTGTGACTGCCGCCGCGACATATTCCGGGCGCTTCATTCTGCCCTCGATCTTGAGGGAATCCACGCCCATTTCCGCAAGCGCCTGCACATGCTCCACGAGACTCAGATCCTTGAGGGAGAGCGCCGTGGGATTCTTCCCGTTCGGGGTTTTCCACGGCAGACGGCACGCCTGCGCACAGCAGCCGCGGTTGGCGCTTCTGCCGCCCACCAGCGCCGAAAAGCTGCACTGTCCCGAAACGGACATGCACAGCGCCCCGTGAACGAATACCTCCGTTTCGATCGGGAGAGCGCAGAGCTTTTGCAGGTCGGATGCCGACATTTCCCGCGCCGCAACGACTCTGCTGCATCCCAGCTCCGCCGCCTGCATCGCACCCGACGGGGAATGCACGCTCATCTGCGTGGAGGCATGAATCTCCATATCCGGCAGAATCTCCCGGACAAGCCGCACTGCGCCCAGATCCTGCACGATGCAGGCATCGGCATACAGCCCCGCCAGACGCAGGTATTCCTGAAATGCCGGGAGCTCCGGATCCGTCAGGAGCGTATTCACGGCAAGATGCAGCTTGACCCCGTACAGCCGGCACAGCTCCGATGCCTCCGCGAGCTGCTCCGGATCGAAATTCGTTGCCGAGGCGCGGGCGGAATAGGACGTTCCGCCTAAGTAAACGGCATCCGCGCCGCAGTAAACCGCCGCCCGCAGTGCCTCCATGCTCCCCGCCGGCGCGAGGATCTCCGGACGGCGCATCAGATGGAATCGCCCAGCTTCTTGAGCTTGATGGTGTTCTCAAGCTGCGCGATTTTGGACTTGAGGCTCTCGATCTCCTTGTAGGCGGCATCACGCTCGATGCGGGCACGTCCGGCATCGTCCACATACTCCTTGGTCATATCCGCGGTGGTGTCGAGCTGGCGCTTCTGGCGGTTGAGGTCGTCCATCGCGGACAGTGCTGCCATGACGGCTGCGGTGTACTGGGATGCGCCCTTGTCCATGTTGCTCTTGATTTCGATTTCGAGCTGACGAGCCAGCGCATAGACGTAGTTCGGGGATTCCTCCGTCTGGAGGGTGTAGTCCTTGCCGAGAATGACTACCTTGACCTTGTTCATCATAGTGGTTCTTCCTTTCTTTTGTTAAGTAAAGTACCGGATCAGCGAGACAACGCGCCCTAAAATGGCGACATCATCCACGATAATCGGCTCCATTTCGTCATTTTCCGGCTGGAGTCGGAAATGCCCGTTCTCCTTGTAGAAGGTCTTGACCGTCGCCTCGCATCCGTCCACGAGCGCGACCACGACCTCGCCGTTTTCCGCGACCGGCGTCTGCTCGACAATGACAATATCACCGTCGAGGATGCCGATGTTAATCATGCTCTCCCCGCGCACGCGCAGGGCGAACAGATCGCCGTCATAGTGCCGCTGCGGGTCAAATTCCACATAATCCGTGATATTCTGGATCGCCGTAATGGGCTGACCTGCCGCGACAGTCCCGACCAGCGGGATGCCCTCGGTGTCTGCTTCGGCAGGCTCTGTCAGGACGATGGCGCGGTTCTTGCCCTCCGACATGCGGATCCGCCCCTCAAGCTCCAGCCGATGCAGATACCGGTGGACGGTCGAGGTCGAGCGGATGCCGCATCCGTCGCAGATCTCCCGCACGGAGGGCGCGATGTTCTCGCTTTCGATATAGTCACGGATATACTCCAAAATATCGTCTGCTCTCTGTGCGCTCATAGGTATCACCTCCGGGATTTACAGTCTTTCCACGATCATCTTTGCCACCTTGTTGATGTCACCGCAGCCCATTGTCAGGACGAGATCCCCGGGCTGTGCGTTGTCGAGCACCCATTTGCATACGTCCTCGAAGTTCTGATACTTGCGTTCATCCGTATACTCCGCGGATTCATCCTGCGGGAAGTATACGGCATTTTTGGTGATTTCTGCGAGATTCCGCGTATAAATGTTGTAGGTGTTCTTCTCGCGGGAGCCCATGATGTCCGTGAGCACCGCGATGTCCGCAATTTCCAGTGCATCCCGGAATTCCTCGAGATGCTGCACGGTGCGCGAGAAGGTGAACGGCTGGAATACCGCAATCACGCGCTTGTAGTCCATGCCCTTGGCGGCACGCAGGGTCGCCGCAAGCTCGGTCGGATGGTGCGCATAGTCGTCCGCCACAGTGATGCCGTTCTTGACGCCCTTGATCTCGAAGCGTCTGCCCGCGCCGCGGAAATCCTCCAGTCCCTTGCGGATCTGCTCGAAGGTCAGACCCAGCCCGTCGCAGGAGGCGATCGCCGCCATCGCGTTGAGGACATTGTGCTCGCCGGGTACCTGGAGCGTGATACGTCCCAGTGTTTCGCCGTGCTTCTCGACCGTGAACGCTGTGCGGGAGCCGGGCAGATGCTCGATCTCCACGGCACGGAAATCCGCGCCCGCCTTGGTGCCGAAGGTGATCATCGTCTTGCCCTCGATGCCCTCAACCGCCTTGCAGGTATTGGCATCATCGGCATTGTAAACGACGGATTTGGTCGCCATTTCGCAGAATTTGCGGAAGGACCTGATAATGTTCTCCACCGTGCCGAAGTAGTCCAGATGATCCGCATCGATGTTCAGCACGACAGCGGTATCCGGGTAGAGCTTGAGGAAGGTGTCCACGAATTCGCAGGACTCGCAGACGAAAATATCGCTCGTGCCGGCGCACCCGCTGCCGTGGATGATCGGCAGCTTGCCGCCGATAAATGCCGAAATATCGAGCCCCGCCTCAACTAAGATCTGCGTGAGCATGGATGTGGTGGTCGTCTTGCCGTGCGTGCCGGATACGCAGACCGCATCCGCATACCAGCTCGATACGATGCCGAGCAGCTCGCTGCGCTCCAATACCGGAACGCCGGATGCCTTTGCCGCGATCAGCTCGGGGTTATCTGCCATGATCGCCGCTGTGTGGACGATCAGATCCGCGCCCTCGATATTTTCCGCACGCTGACCGAGGGGCTTGACCTCGATGCCCATGCTGCGGATCGCCTGAAGTGTCTCTGTTTCGTTGTTATCGGAGCCGGTCAGATGGTAGCCCTTGGCGTGCAGAATCTGCGCGAGGGGGTACATTCCCGACCCGCCGATGCCGATAAAATGGATATGCTGTTTCCCTTCCAGGATCTTCAGATCTTTGTTCATAAAATACACCTGATTTCTTCATATTTAGTTCACATATATAGACTATACTTATAACATATAATGCACTGTACCGTTTGTAATATTCCGACGCCGGACTATGCGCCTGGTACAAGGACAAGGAGGTTTAATAAACATGGAAATCACAGACATCAAAATCCGCAAAATCATGACAGAAGGCAGACTGCGCGCGGTCGTCTCCATCACCATCGACGGAATGCTCGCCGTTCACGACATCAAGGTGGTACAGGGTGAGGAGCGCCTGTTTATCGCAATGCCGAGCCGTAAGGACGAAAACGGCGTATTCCGCGACATTGTACACCCCATTCTTCCCGACGCACGGAAGATGATCGAGGAGAGCATCCTGGATGCGTACCAGAAGCATCTGGCACTTGCCGAGATCGAAGCACAGGAAGCAGCCGCCGCAGGAAATGTGTGAGCCCGCTGCAAATCATTGTTTATCAGGAACGGTCATGAACCGTTCCTTATTTTTTTGCCCGGAGTGCCGCATAGCGCAGAACTGCGATCTGCGTCTTGGAGTCGTGAACCTCGTCGTTGAGCACCATATCCAGGAGCTTGTCGAACGGGATGCGCTCCACGTCGAGAAATTCCTCGTCATCGAGCTTCTGTGCGCCGAAATGCAGCCCCTTTGCCAGATAAATGCGGATGATCTCCGTATTATATGCGGTTGTGGGGTAGAGCAGCCCCAGATACTCGAAGCAGTCCGGCGTGCAGCCACATTCCTCGAGCAGCTCGCGTCTGCCGCACTCTGCGGGATCCTCGCCGTATTCGATCTTGCCCGCAGGCACCTCGATGGTGATCTCCTGATACGGATAACGGAACTGCCGCACGATCAGCACCTCGTCCTGCTCTGTCAGCGCCAGAACGCAGACACCGCCGGGGTGGCGCACCACCTCGCGCAGCGCCTCCGTGCCGTCCTCAAGACGGACGGTATCGCGCTCGAGACGAACGATCTTGCCGTCGTAAATCAGCTCACCGCTGAGCTTTGTTTCCTTCAGATGTGCCATGATCTGTATCTCCTTTCCGATACTGCATTTCCTTCTGCAAAGCGCGGACGTAGGCGTTTGCCGCCCGCACGCCGCTGCTCGGCAGATAGTCGTAATGGTGGATATGTGCCGTTTCCCTGCCGGATACCAGCCCCTTGCCGAGCGCCAGATACAGCGCCAGCAGGAGGATGCCCGCAAGGGTCAGGACTGCACCGTATTGCAGCCCCGGCAGCGTATAGCGGAATGTGATATGATTCGCCCCCGCCTCGCAGCGGACTGCCATGAAGCCATGATCGACGTTCTCGATCTCCGCCGGTCTGCTGTTGATCTCCGCCGTCCAGCCGGCATCATAGGGAACGCTGAAGAATACCAGCTTCGGGGCATCGAGGGAAATATCCGCATCGAAGCCCTTATCACTGCGGGTGAAGTTCTCGCAGCATTCTGCGGCATGCTTTCTGCACGCGGAGAGGTATTCGTCCTTTCCGATGTTGAGCACGGTGGTTTCCTGCACAATATCGGCATATTTTGCCGCCTGCTCCTCGGTCAGCACAAGCGCCCGGATGAGGAGATGCTCCTTGAGGAGATCGGTTCTGCCCTCAAGTGCCTTGTCGGTGGTGTAGTAGTCGTAGGTGAAGCCCATCGGGATGAAATACTCGTTGCGGTAGATGTTGAAGCCGTTCTCCTTCCGGTCAAGGACGAAGCCGGGGAGGGTGACAGGCGCCGCACTGGTCTTATCCTCCTGGAAGCAGTACTTCACGGAGAACAGTCCGCGCAGGGTATAGTGATCCAGCGATGCGCGGGATGCCACATCGCGCTGGATGCCGATGCTGTGGTAGAAGTCCATGATCGACACGGACACGACGCTCTGGAAGCACCGCATACAGGACATATCCCAGAACATGGGGAAATTGTCGTAATTCTCCGGCATATCCAGCCGGAAGTAGGCATCCTCGTCATTCTCGTAGGAGACGGTCAGATGCTCGCGCCCGTGGATGCCGCACAGCGCATAGCCGCGGCTTTCCACGCCGTTGCATTTGCCGAACCAGACGATTGTCGCCGTGCAGACCGCACAGGCAATTGCCGTCAGCAGGACAGTCAGCCGCAGAAAGGGCTTGCCCTCGCTGCGCAGGCAGTACACGCAGTACAGCCCCAGCCAGCAGAGCAGCACAATTGCAAGCACGATCAGGAAATAGCCCGTATAATCGGCGAATTTTAGAAATTCGATCTTCCCGTCCGCATTTTTGGTCGGCAGGAGAGAGATCACGCCGAACACGCACGGCAGGATGACCGCCGCCTTCAGACCGGGCTTCCAGTCGAGGGAACGGTCGTCGAGGGAGTATGCCGTCATCATCGCCATGATGAGGATGGGCATGTAGTACCAGCGTGCATAATACGAGCCGTTGAGCAGGTAGAACGCGCTGTTGAGGGCAGATCCATACCAGCCGGACTGCCCAGTGGCGCTTTTTCTGCCCCATGAAGGTGATGACGCCCGCCATCGAGAACATTGGCAGATACCCGCCGATGGATGCCCATCTGCCGTGCTCTGTGGTGAACAGATTCGGCCGTGCAGGCGCATCCGGGATCATGAAGAAGCTCTGGATGATGCGCAGGATGCGCGTCTTGTCGTTGTAGAAGATCATGTCCTGCCCGAACAGATACTCCTTGAGGCGATCATTGCCGAGGACGGCAAGCCCCGCCGGCAGGAGCGAAACGCAGGCGATCAGCACGCCGATCACCGCTTCGATTGCGAGTGCGAAGAATTTCTTCCAGGTGATGTGGAAATCCTCGCACCGGAGCCGGAGCAGGAAATACAGGATCAGGAACACGGCCTGTCCCGTGAAGAAGTAGTAGTTGATGACTGCCATCAGCGCCACAATCGCCGCGAACCAGCCGCGCCGGTTGTGATTCACCAGCTCTTCCATCGCGATGAGCATCAGCGGGAAAAACGCCGTCACATCGTGGAAGTGATTGAAGAAGATGTTGAATAGCTGAAAGCCCGAATACGAGTACAGCAGACCGCCGACCGCGGCGGCGTTTTTGTTTGCCACGAACCGCCGGATGAAGCCGTAGGCGGTCAGGGCGGCGATGCCGTGCTTGAGTCCGAGCAGCCAGGGGATGGCATAGAGCACCGCCTGCTGCGGCAGGAGCAGGGTCAGCCAGAAGAACGGGCTGCCCGTCAGGTAGAAGGCATACGAGCCGAAGAAGCTGCTGCCGAGATCCGTGCCCCAGTCCCAGCCGAGCAGTCCGCCGCTGCGGATGACCTCATTCGCGTGATAGTAGAACGGGAGCTGCTGGGAAACGAAGTCGCCGTAATAGATCATCAGCCCCTTGTCCCAGATCAGAAGCGGCAGGATCACGAGCATCAGCGGCGCAAAGCCCAGCAGGAATACCAGACCGTACAATTCACCGTTTCGCTTGTCCGGGAGGACGGAGAACGGTCGGTTCATAAAAGGATCACCCCTTGGCAGGAAAGTTTTTCACGCCTCCTGCATATAGTTACATTGCAGAGGACATGAGACTTCCCCGGAAACTTCCGAAGCACTGTCTTGCCCCGTTCTTTTGCCCTGTGCTTTGAGCCTCTCCCTTGTGATACATCGAGTATTGCTGCGGTCAAGTCTCTTTGCACAGAGCAAAATATCCTGCGCAATCCAGCACTTCTCCGGTTCCCGGGTAAGTCTATCATCCATAGGTCGGAATGTCAATGATATTGGTGAGGACACCCTTTTCGGAGATGCTGATGACCCCGTAGCTCTGCTTTTTGCCGTCACGGGGGAGCCCCATGCTGCCGGGATTCATGATGTAGCGTCCGTCCTCAAAGCGCTCGTCGCGGACGTGGGTATGCCCGTAGAGCACAATATCCGCATTGCGGTTCCTGGCTTCAAAAACCATGCGCTCCGTGCCGAAGCCGACGTGGTATTCATGCCCGTGTGCCGCGAAGATCCGGTGCCCGAACGGCAGGGTATAGGTGATTTCCGGCTGCATCTGCGGGAACAGGATGCCGGAATCGCAGTTGCCCTGTACGAGGAGAAATTTCTCCTTGAGCTCCGGTGCCTTGTGGAACAGGTTGAGCATATCCTTCTCCCCGTCGCCGAGGAACACGAACAGATCCGCATCGCGCTGTAAATTGATGACCTTGCGCACCGAGGAATAGATCCCGTGCGAATCGGACATGACGATGATCTTCATGGACGCACTTCTCCTTTGGCAGAATATAGGTTCTCCATTCTATTATAGCACAAATGTTTGGAAAAAACAATAGTCAGTTACAGAAAGAGAGGCATTTTTGATGAACAGTAACGACCTGATGCATTCGGAAAAATCGCGTGAGCTGCTGGCGGTAGTCAGCAAAAAGCTGGGCATCCCGCCGGAGCAGCTGGAAGCGGAGCTGAAATCCGGGAAATTCGACAGCGCCATTGCCGGGATGCAGCCCGCAGAGGCGCAGAAATTCCGGCAGGCGATGCAGAACCCGGAGCTTGTAAACAAGCTGATGAGCACTCCGCAGGCGCAGGCGCTCTACAAGAAGCTGACAGGTGGTAAATGATGGACGATCTCGCAGGAAAGATGCAGGAGCTGCTGTCCGACCCGGAGAGTATGCAGCAGCTCTCGGAGCTGGCGTCCATGCTGCAGGGGGGAGACGCCAATCCCGCAGTGAAGCCGAATCCCGTACCTGGCGGATTCGATCCGGCGATGCTGATGCGCCTGTCGGAGCTGATGCAGACCCAGCAGGCGCCCGACCGGAACACGACGCTCCTGCTTGCGCTGAAGCCGTATCTGGGGGAGCGCAGGCAGTACCGCACGGACAAAGCCGTCAAGCTCCTGCGGCTCTACAGCTTATGGAAGGCGGCAAAGCAGTCGGGGATGCTCAATGACCTGATCTAAGGAGGGAAGGCGATGGCACAGGGCGCACAGAATTTTGATGCAATGCGGCAGGATGCCATCCGCCGTTCGCGGGAAATGCAGCGCCGTGCCGCACCGTCTCCGCATCCGGAGCCGCCCCCGCCGTCCCCGCCGCCCGATCTGCCGCCGCCGAAGCTGCCCGTGCCGCCTGAATTGAACGGCTTGCTGGAGAGCCTGCACCTGACAGACGAGCTGCATTCCCTCCTGCGCGACTGGGACGGCGAAAAGCTGGCGCTGGCGGGGCTTTTGTTCCTGCTCTGGAAGGAGGGGGCGGATCCGGCGCTGCTGCTGGCGATCGCGTATATTCTGCTATAGCAAGGGAGTTTTGAAGATGACGGAATTTCTGACAAATCACCTCTACGAGCTGTTCTGGGCGCTGATGATCCTGTGTATGCTCTGGCTTCTGATGCATCACCGCAAGCGCATCCGTGCGATGCTGCTGGGCAGCGTTACGGGACTTGCCTCCCTGCTGCTGCTGCACATGTTCGGGGATGCCATCGGCTATGCGCCGACACTGAGCGCGGCGAATCTCGCCGTATCCGGGATCCTGGGAATTCCCGGAACGCTGCTGCTGGCGGCGGCGCATTATTTCACATGACAAAAAAGGCTGCCGCAATGCGACAGCCTTTGATTTGCTTATGTGAGATAAATCACTTGAGCTCGATGGTAGCGCCAGCCTCTTCCAGCTTAGCCTTGAGCTCCTCAGCCTCTGCCTTGGAAGCGCCTTCCTTCAGAGTCTTCGGGCAGCCCTCAACGGCCTCCTTAGCCTCCTTCAGGCCCAGACCCAGAACGTCCTTAACAGCCTTGATAACGCCCATCTTCTTGTCGCCGAAGCCAGTCAGAACAACGTCGAACTCGGTCTTCTCCTCAGCTGCTGCGCCTGCGCCGCCTGCTGCCGGAGCTGCTGCTACTGCTGCAGTTACACCGAACTCTTCCTGGATAGCCTCAACCAGCTCTGCGAGCTCCAGAACGGAGAGAGCCTTGATATCTTCAATGAACTTCATTGTCTTCTCAGATGCCATGATAATTAACTCCTTTATAATAATATTGTGTACGCATTTACGCGGCATACCTTACGCGGGCAGACGATACTGCCATCGGGAACGGGGACTTATGCAGCCTCGCCGTTCTTGTCCACAACTGCCTGCAGAAGAGCAGCCAGCTTCTGGATCGGGCCCTGGAGAGAGCCAACGAGCTGTGCGAGCAGGACATCCTTGCTCGGGATCTTGGACAGAGCCAGGATCTTCTTCTCGTCGAAGTACTCACCCTCAACGCAGCCAGCCTTCAGCTTGAAGTTCTCAGACTTCTCTGCGAATTCACCCAGAATTCTTGCGGGAGCAGTCTGGTCGTCGGTAGAGATCGCGATTGCGGTAGTACCGTTGAGAACCTCGTCGAAGTCTGTCATGCCCATGTTGTTGAGCGCACGCTTGAGCATGGTGTTCTTCTCTACGAAGTACTCCACGTTAGCCTCACGCAGATTGCGGCGCAGTGCGGTATCGTCAGCTACGGTAATACCCTTGTAGTCAACGAGTACGAAGGATACAGCGCCCTTGAGCTTCTCCTCCAGCTCGGCAACTCTTGCCTGCTTGGTTGCGAGAACACTTGCACTCGGCATTTCACATTCACCTCCGATAAAATAGTCATCGTATCGGGAGCATAAAAAGCTCCTTGCTATGGACATAACAAGGAGCATGAAATATCACTATTCCTGCACTCCTCGGCTGGGCTTACGGCTTACGCCACCAGCTGTCTTTAGAATACGACTCTAATAGTATAGCATATCTTCCTTCATTTGTCAAGGGGTTTTTTCAAAAAAATTTGCCCCTACCCCCCTGCCCCCTCCCCCCAAGGGGGAGGGGGAGAAGATGCAGGGGGCTGCGCCCCCTGCACCCCGCTTTGCGTGGGCAAGCCCCTGCGCCCCCGGTTCTTTCCCAAGGGGAGGGGCAAGTCCCCGGATTTCCCCGAAAACTTACAGCTTCACCTCGACCTGATACCGCTCCATCCAGTGATCCATCTGCACAAAATACGCGATGGTCTGCGGTTTAGTCATGAGCTGACCGTACCACTGCACATTCTCCCCGCCATACAGCAGGCGCTCCAGCGATTCCCTCGTGACAAGCTGCAAAACCGGCGCATCCGGGTTACGGAGGCGATCTTCCAGAAGCTTTGTGACCGCCGTGAGGTAATTCGGATTGTGTGTCTTAGGGTAGGGGCTTTTCTTGCGCCAGAGAATCGCATCCGGTAGGTAGTCCCGCATTGCCGCACGAAGCAGCCCCTTTTCATAGCCGCTGTGCTCCTTGAAGTTCCACGGTACATTATACAGATACTGCGCGATGCGGTAATCGCAGAACGGCACGCGCACCTCCAGCGCCGAATACATCGACATGCGATCCTTCCGGTCGAGGAGCGTCTGCATGAACCAGTCGAGATTCAGCCGCATCATCTCCCGCATCCGGCTCTCCGCCGCCGATTCTCCGGGGAGAAGCGCCGTCCGTGCGAGTGTCGCCTGATATTCCCGGTCCACATCCTGCCGCGCTGCGAGAAGCTCCGCAATTTCCGGACGTGCAAAGCCCATCCGGTACGCCGTGCTCTGCGACCAGGGAAACCCGTATGCCGCACGGATCTCCGGGTCCCGGTACCAGGGATAGCCCCCGAACAGCTCATCCGCACATTCCCCCGACAGCGCCACCGTGACATGCTCCCGGATCTCTTTACAGAACAGCAGCAGGGATGCATCCACATCCACCATCCCCGGCAGATCCCGCGCCTCGACCGCATCAAACAGCGCCTGACTGAGCGCGGGGGTGTCGATGACCGTCCAGTGATGCTCGCTTTGCAGGTAGTCCTGCATCTGCCGGATGTAGGCGGGGTCGGAATTCGGCTGGAATTTCGACGCATGGAAATACTTGTCATTGTCCGTGTAATCGACCGAAAAGGTGTGGAGCGGTTTGCCGGCTTTTGCAAATTCCCGCGCTGCCACCGACGAAATCAGACTGCTGTCCAGTCCGCCGGACAGGAATGTCCCCACCGGCACATCCGAGACAAGCTGCCGCCGGATGGCATCGGTCAGCAGGAACCGCACATGCTCCGCGGTCTGCTCGAAGCTCTCCGTATGCTCCCGCGCCTCCAGCTTCCAATAGCAGGACGTTTCCAGCCCGTCGCGGGTGAAATAGGCACAGTGCGCCGGCAGGATCTCACGTATTCCCTCGAATACCCCGCACCCCGGTGTCCGTCCCGGGCCGAACAGCAATAGCTGGCTGATTCCTTCAATCCCGATCGTATGCGGCACGGACGGATGCGCCAGAATCGCCTTGAGCTCGGAGCCGAAAAGCAGCGTGTCGCCGTTCTGATAATAGAACAGCGGCTTGACCCCGATGCGGTCGCGTGCGAGAAAGAGCCGTTCCGCCGCATGCTCCCACACGGCAAAGGCGAAGATGCCGTTGAGCTTTTCCACACATGCCGCGCCCCAGCAGATGTAGGCTTTGAGCAGCACCTCCGTATCCGCATGCCCGTTGAACGTGAAGCCTGCCCGCCGCAGCTCCCCGCGCAGCTCCTCCGTATTGTAGAGCTCGCCGTTGTAGACGATGGTATACAGCCTGCCCTGATGCCCGCAGGTCATGGGCTGAATCCCGCCGGCCGGGTCGATGACGGCAAGCCGTGTATGGATGAGCGCCGCATGCTCCGACAGAAACATGCCCTTCTGGTCGGGACCGCGCCGTATGAGCGTGTTCTGCATCCGCTCAAAGACCTGCTGCTGTGTCCGCAGCTCCTCCGTAAATGAGATCATGCCTGCAATTCCGCACATTCCGATCCACTCCTTTCTCCGATAGTATATGCAGGGACAGGGCGTTTTGTTACCGGATTGACGAGGACGCAGAAATGTGGTATAATAGAGAAAATCCACCCCGAAAGGATGATCCCTATGAGCCTGAACGAAACGCCCTCCTCCGAGCGCATCCATATCGCCTTTTTCGGCAGGCGGAATGCCGGAAAATCGAGCGTTGTCAATGCCGTGACCGGACAGCCGCTTTCCGTTGTCTCCGATGTCAAGGGCACCACGACCGATCCTGTCTACAAGGCGATGGAGCTCCTGCCGCTGGGACCTGTCATGATTGTCGATACCGCCGGTATCGACGACGAGGGAGAGCTGGGAAAGCTCCGCGTTGAGAAATCGCTTGCCGTCCTCGCCAAGACGGACATTGCCGTGCTCATCGTGGATGGCACGTCGGGTATGCAGGATGCTGACCGGGCACTTGCCGCGGAATTTGAAAAGCGCAAAATTCCGTATATCATTGCCTACAACAAATCCGATCTCACCTGCGCGCAGGAGCCGGCATCCATCCACGAGATCTGGGTTTCTGCCAAGCACGGGACGAACATCCGCGCTCTGCGGGAGCTCATTGCCAAGCAGGCTGCGCCGGAAACGCACCAGTCGCCCTTGCTCGATGATTTGGTCAGAACGGGGGATGTGATTGTGCTGGTCATTCCCATCGATGAATCCGCCCCCAAGGGACGGCTCATCCTCCCGCAGCAGCAGATCATCCGCGCAGCCCTTGAAGCCGGGGCGATTCCGGTCTGCTGCAAGGATACGGAGCTTGCCCTCACGCTGGAGCGCATCCCCGCGCCGCGCATGGTCATCACAGACAGTCAGGCATTCGGGCGTGTGTCGAAGATTGTGCCGCCGGAGATCCCGCTGACCTCGTTTTCCATCCTGTTTGCCCGCTACAAGGGCGATCTCCTGACGGTTGTCCGCGGCGCGGCGGCGCTCGATTCCCTGCACGACGGGGACAAGGTGCTGCTTGCTGAGGGATGTACGCATCACCGCCAGTGCAATGACATCGGCACGGTCAAGCTCCCGGGCTGGATCCGCGAGCACGCCGGATGCGAGCCGGTATTCGAGTGGTCCAGCGGTACCGGTTTCCCGCGGGATCTTTCGGATTACAAGCTGATCGTCCACTGCGGTGCCTGCATGCTCCCGCCAAAGGAGGTGCAGTTCCGCCAGCAGATCGCCGCCGAGCAGAATGTGCCGATCACCAATTACGGCACCTGCATCGCGCACTGTCACGGCATCCTGCGCCGGAGTCTGGAGCTGTTCCCGGAAGCAGCTGCTTTACTTGACTAATACCCTTTGTCGTATACCGCCCGTTTTCTACGAGATGTTAAATATTCCCAAAATTCACAGTTTCTTCATGAATCATGTGTGAAAATCTGCTATAATAAATACATAGACTGCTCCGCAATCGGCGGAGTCATAGAGGGGTGGCAGCACATGGGAAAAAAGATACTGCAATGGCTCGGACTGGAACGGCAGAGCCAGTATGTCAAAGACTATTTCTTCGCAACCAACATGCGCAAGAGCATCTACATGTCCATCATTGTCATCGTGCTGGAGATCTGGATGATTATCCGCATGACGAACCAATGGTTTTCCGGTGCGCTTGCCGGCAAGCCGTTCTCCTACTACTTTGAGAATTACTACGTCTACTATTTTCTGCTGCTCAGTTCCGGCATCCTCATGCTGGTCACGGCGCTGTTGTACCTCAAGGGTAAGATCAAGCCGCACTGGTTCGGGATCGGCGTCAAATGGGCATTTGCGCTGATCTGCCTGTATTTCGGCATCAAGATCTCCGTCGGGGACTACATGAAGGGTGAGCAGATTCTCACCTTCCTGACGATGGAGCTGTTCGTGGTCTGCCTGCTGATCTGGCGGCCGCTGATCGGCTTTCTGATCCTGACGATTTCCTACCTGATCTATGTGCAGAAAATCAGCGGACTTGCGCCGGTCAGCGGCGCGTACAGCGTCCTGAAAAAGCTCGGTGAGCTGAGTCCCGAGGAGGCATATGAGGGCTTGCAGAAGGTCAGCCAGACAACGGGACTTTCCCTTGCCACGCAGATCAATCTGTTCACCATGTGGATTTCCACGCTCATGTTCTGCTTCAGCAACTACAGCCAGACCATGCAGCAGGCACGCAAGGACGAGCATCTCGAGGAGGTCAATGCGTACCTCTCCAAAATCTCCGTCATTGACGAGCTGACCGGCATCCACAATATGGTATTCTTCCGCAGCGAAGCAGAAAAGCTCCTGGGCTACGTCACAACCGACAAGGAGAATATCATCTTCCTCTATTTCGACATCGAGAATTTCAAGTACTACAACGAGAAATACGGCTTCCATGCGGGCAATGAGCTGCTGTGCAATGTGGCGATGTTGATCGACAAGGCGTTCGAGGGTTCGCTGGTGTCCCGTTTCTCGGACGATCATTTCGTCGTGCTGACCCGCTATGAGGGCAGCCGCGACATTATCCAGCGGATTTCCGAGGAGCTGCACAGCCTCCAGCAGGAGGTTCATCTCGAGCTGAAATGCGGTGCCTACCGTCCCACCGGCGAGGAAAAGGAGATCGATCCGAGCGTTGCCTGTGACCGCGCCCGCTTCGCCTGCAACAGCATCAAGAAGCACTACGAGCAGACCTATCAGCAGTACGACAAGACGCTGGAGGATCGGCTCCATCTCAAGCAGTATATCATCAACAACGTCGATACCGCGATCACGAACGGCTATATCAAGGTATTCTACCAGCCGGTCGTTTCCACGGAGGACAGCACGATCGTCGGACTCGAAGCGCTTGCCAGATGGCAGGATCCGCAGTATGGTCTGCTCCCGCCGGGGCTGTTCATCGACATTCTCGAGGAGCACCGCCAGATCCACAAGCTGGATCAGTGCGTGATCGAGCAGGTCTGCAAGGATTTCCGCGAGGCAAAGGAAAAGCATCTCCCGCTGGCACCGGTGTCGCTGAACTTCTCCCGCCTGGATTTCGAGCTCTGCGATATTGTCGGCATCCTTGAAAAATTCGCCCAGCAGTACGGCGTGCCGCGTGAATACCTCGATGTGGAGATCACCGAAAGCGCCCTCACCGCCCAGCAGACCTTCCTGCAAAGCGCGATGAAGGAGCTGCGCAAATACGGCTACAAGGTATGGCTAGATGATTTCGGCAGCGGCTATTCGTCGCTGAACGTCCTCAAGGATTACCAGTTCGACGTGCTGAAAATCGACATGAAATTCCTGTCGGGCTTCTCGAACAACGAAAAGACCCGCCCCATTCTCCAGAATATCGTGGATCTGACCCGCCAGCTCAACATGATCTCCCTCACCGAGGGCGTGGAAACGCAGGAGCAGTTTGATTTTCTCGCGAAGATCGGCTGTCAGCGGGCACAGGGCTATCTGTTCTCGAAGCCTGTACCGATTGACCAGCTTCGGGAGAAGATCACATCCGGCGAGCTAAGCGTCAACGCGAAATTCGAGGGACTGGAAAGCTTTGCAGAATAATTTGATACAGGGAGTGTACGCTCCCTGTATTCTATGAAAGGAAAACCTACATGAACGATATGATTACAAAACTCCGCGATACGCAGAACCTTACCGACGAGGAATTTCGTATTCTCCTGACCACAGACGCATTCGATGCGGATCTGCGGGAGGCTGCCAATGCCGTGCGCATTGCCAGGTACGGCTATGATGTGTATTTGCGCGGGCTGATCGAATTCACGAACTACTGCAAGAATAATTGCCTGTACTGCGGCATCCGGCGCGATAATAAGGAGGCATCCCGCTATCGCCTGACGCAGGAGGACATCCTGGAATGCTGCAGGGAGGGACACGAGCTCGGCTTCCGGACGTTTGTACTGCAGGGCGGCGAGGATCCGTATTTCACGGATGAGCGCATCTGCGCGATCGTGTCTGCGATCCGGGCGCAGTACCCGGATTGTGCGATCACGCTGTCCATCGGTGAGAAATCCCGTGAGAGTTATCAGGCGTATTTCGATGCGGGCGCGAACCGCTATCTTTTGCGCCACGAAACCGCGAATCCGGCGCATTATGCGAAGCTCCACCCGGCGGAAATGTCGTGCGAGAACCGCAAGCGCTGCCTGTATGACCTGAAGGAGATCGGCTACCAGATCGGCGCGGGGATCATGGTCGGAGCGCCGTTCCAGACGATTGACCATATCATCGAGGATATCCGCTTCATGCAGGAGCTCCAGCCGGATATGATCGGTATCGGACCGTTCCTGTCGCACAAGGACACGCCGTTCCGGGACGAGCCGAACGGCGGGCTGGCGCTGGTGCTGCGATTGCTGGGCGTTCTGCGCCTGACCTTCCCGGAGGTGCTTCTCCCGGCGACGACGGCACTCGGCACGATGCACCCGCAGGGGCGCGAGCTGGGACTGAAAACCGGCGCGAACGTTATCATGCCGAATCTGTCGCCCGTGAGTGTCCGCAAGAAGTATATGCTTTACGACAACAAGATCTGCACCGGCGAGGAATCCGCCCAGTGCCGCAATTGCCTGAATACCCGTGTGGAAAGTGCCGGGTATCACATTTCGATGAGTCGCGGCGATGCGCTGCGTGTCCGGAGACAGAACGGATAAGCAGCAAGTCTCAGCCAAAATCCCCGCTGGGTGTGGGGCGGCAGCCCCACAACGGGGGTATGGGGGCGAAGCCCCCCTAAATAAATCACCCTCTCCCCGAAGGGGAGAGGGTGATTTTGTTATGCAACAGGAAGCGTCTTGATGATTTCAAGAGCGACCTTCAGGATATTCAGTCCGTCATTCGCCGTGATCTTCTTGTCTCCGTCCACATTGGCAGCAGCTTGCTGTGCAGATGTCAGGTCGGTGCATCCGAGCAGGAACTTGTTGATGATGATAACGTCCAGAATATCGACCTTTCCGCTGTCATCCAGGTCACCGAGCGCGATGTTCTTGAGCTGTGTCGGCTTAACACCGGTTGTCTCCTGTGTGGTTGCCGCGGTGGTAGCCTGTGTGGTTCCCTCAGTGGGCTTGACCGTGGTCGGCTGCGTGGTCGCCTCGGTGGGCTTGACCGTGGTCGGCTGTGTGGTTGCCTCGGTCGGTCTGGGGGCAACAGTGCCGCCGTAGTACTCGGTCAGGGTGATGCCGTTCTTGCCGATCGGAATGGTGTGGTCAAGGCTGACGAACTTGCCGTCTGCGTTCTGCCAGAGAGCAGGCTTGACGAATTCGTACTTCACATCGTCCCACTTGCCGAAGTTGTCGTAAACCAGTCCGCCGGTATCGGAGGAATTCTCGTTGAAGCACCAGAAGGTGTGGTGGATGTGCTTGTCGATCATGTAGTCGCGGATTTCCTGGAGCCAGTGACGGTTTTCGCCGGTCTTGTCGTGCTCGTCATCGACCCAGCCGCCCCACTCGCCCATGAGCAGGGGATACATATTCTCCTCTACGAGATATGCCCAGGTGTCGTACCAGTAATCCTTCAGGAGGGACTCGCGGTCGAAGGTCTTGGAATCATCCTTCAGATAGAACCAGTCCTGTGCCCAGACCTCGGGGCCGTAGTCATGCGGGGAATAGACGATCTGCTTGGTGTATTCGCCAATATCCACCGGATGCTCCTTGACGCCGCGGAGGTTGGCACCCCACCATGCGCCGAAAATCTTGGACGGCTCGCCGTAGTGCGCATAATCAACAGACGGTGTTGACCAGTCGGCACCACGTGCGAAATCCGGATAGCACTCGGTACCCTCGACCATGATGAGCAGATTCGGGTTCTGCTTCAGGCATGCCATCGCGCCGCGCTCGGCAGCGTATTTCCAGTTGTTCTCGTCCTTGGAATCATCCCACTTGGCGAACTTGCCCTCCTCTGGCTTGCCGTGCGGCTCGTTCTTCAGGTCGATGGCGATGATGGTATCGTCGTCCTTGTAGTATTCGCTGAACCATTCCAGCGCTTCGAGCCACTGATCCGTGGAGTAATTGTCATCATACCAAAGCGGATAGTTGTGACCGGCGGCATTGGTGGTCGCGCTGTGGATATCCATCATGATCTTGATGCCTTCCTCGCGGCACCACTCTACAACCTGATTCCAGATGTCGAAGCTGTACTTCGGGGTACCGCCCTCGACACCCTCGACGGTCAGCTCAGGGTTGGAGTACTCATTGAGCTTGATGATCGGATCCGGCTCGCCGTTTTTCCACTGGAGAATGATCTGTGTGGACATCGGCACACGCAGCAGATTGAAGCCGTGATCGGAGATCAGCTTCAGGCAGTCATGAACATTGGCAGACCATGCGCCGTCGAAGATCTGGGAGCCGACATTGTAGCCGAACCAGTTGACACCGGTCATCCAGACCTCATTGCCCTGCATGTCCACGACCTTGCCGTTTTCGACATGCAGCCAGTCGTCATGATGATCGTCGGCGGCAGTAGCTGTCATTGCAGGGACAGCCGTTGCCATGTTGAACAGCATCGCGCAGGACAGTGCAGCGCCTGCGATCCTTCCAAGTATACCTTTCCTCATGTTAGAACGCTCCTTTTCTGCGGGATTACCGCATTACTTATGGTTATATTTTACCATAATATTTCGGAAAAGTCAATCTTTATCCTGAAATAATTGCTGCAATGCCCTCCCGGAGAGAAAACCTGTTATTCCATGGTTTTCACCGTGAATCCGGCATCCTCCGCCTTTTCCCGCAGGGAATCGAGCAGATCGAGCGCGGGGAATCCCTCATACCGGATGTGAACCGTCCCGGTTTCCGGATCCGCCTCGGAATGTGTGTGCGGGACCTGATTCAGCGCCGCTTCGAGCTTTGCCTTGTCATCGTCATTCTGCATACCGTCCACGGTCATGGTATACATGCCGCCGCCGTCACTGCCGGGAAGCGGCTGCGGGGGCAGGGGCGGCTGTTTGGGTCTGGCGAAGGTGAACGCATACCGCATGACCAGCACCGCGCCCAGAATACAGAGCACGCCCAGCACACACAGTGCGATGATTGCAGATACCGGCATCCCGATCCCCTCCTTGCATATACCTTATTATATAGTATATTATACCCCGCTATGCTGCCGTTGTCAAGTGGGGCGCGATGTACTTGACAAAATATGCAAATAGGTCTATAATGTACAATAGAAGATTCTGTAACCTGGGAACTCTAAAAACTGTGTTTTTAGAATTAGGGTTGTGGGGCAAAGCTCCGCACATACTCCTTTTGTTTTTCGCAGAAAAGCAAAAGGGAAGGGCATGGAAATGCCCAACAGTGAATGAAAAGGAGAATTACATGAATATTCTGATCGTAGGCTGCGGCAAAGCCGGCAGTATTCTGACACAGACACTGTCCAATGAGGGGCATAACATCACCGTCATGGACACTGACACCGACATTGTCAAAAGTCTGGTCAATAACTACGACGTACAAGGTGTGTGCGGCGGCGCACTCATCGTTCGCGACCTGAAGGAAGCCGGCGTCGAAACGGCGAACATCATCATCGCCATGACCGACTCCGACGAGACCAATATCATGTGCTGCCTTATGGCACGCAAGCTCGGCGCACGCCATTCCGTGGCGCGTGTCCGCAATCCCGGCTACGCAGAGCAGATGATCTTCATGCGTGAGGAGCTGGGACTTTCCATGATGATTAACCCCGAATACCAGACCGCCAACGAGATCTCCCGCATGCTGCGCTATCCCAACGCGATCCACGTCGAGACGTTCGCTAAGGGACGCATGGAACTCGCGGAGGTCCGCGTCCCGGAAAACAGCATCCTCGACGGACTCCAGCTCGCGGCGATTACCCCGAAGCTGGGACTGCACATGCTGATCTGCGCCGTCATGCGCGGCGATCATCTGACCATCCCGGACGGCTCGTTCCGGCTTGCGGCAGGGGATAAGATCTACATCACCGCCGGTCATGCGGAGCTTGCCCAGCTCTACAAGAAAATGAGCGACCTCAAGCGCACCATCCGCAGCGCCCTGATCGTGGGCGGCGGCAAGATCGGCTATTATCTCGTGCGCCAGCTTCTGGAGCTGAATATGCACGTCAAGGTCATCGAGCAGGACAGATCCCGCTGCGAGCAGCTTTCCGAATGGTTCCCGAAGGCAGTCGTGATCTGCGCCGACGGTACGGATCAGGAGATTCTGCTGGAGGAGGGCATCGCGACTGCGGATTCCTGCATCATGCTGACCGGCATCGACGAGGAGAACATCATCCTCTCGTTCTACGCCAAGAAGATCGGCGTGGACAAGGTCATCACCAAAATCAACCGCACCTCGCTCCTGTCCATCTCCGACAGCGTCGGGCTGGAGAATATCGTCTCCCCCAAGGAAACGACCGCCGAGCTCATCCTGCAATATGTCCGCGCCAAGCAGAATTCCGAGAACAGCAATATCATCACCCTGTACCGCCTTGCCGACAACCGGCTTGAGGCGATCGAATTCATCGTGCGGGGCGGAGCGAAGTATATCGGCATCCCATTGAAGGATCTGCACGTCAATCCGGGATTCCTGATTGCCGGCATCATCCGCGGCTCAAAGCGGATCATTCCTTCGGGCGCCGATGCGCTCAAGGAGAACGACAGCGTGGTCGTTGTCACGACCAACCGCAAGATCACGAGTCTTGACGAGATGTTTCTGGAAACAGGAGGCGTTCAGGCATGAACCATAGAATGATCGTCTATCTCACCGGGCAGATCGTCCGTGTGATCGGCGTTCTGCTGATCCTTCCGATGATCGTGGCAGGTGTCTGCGGCGAAAAGGCGAGCCTGATCGCATTCTTTGCAACGGCGGCGGGGATGATTGCCCTCGGAACTGCCGTCACATTCAAAAAGCCAGAAAACAAGGCTGTATATGCCCGCGAGGGCATGGCAGTCGTTGCCATTTCGTGGATCCTGATGTCCGTGCTGGGTGCCCTGCCGTTTTTCATCTCCGGCGAGATCCCGAATTTCGCGGACGCGGTGTTCGAGACGGCATCGGGCTTCACCACCACCGGCTCGACCATCCTGAACGATATTGAGGCGATGTCGCGTTCATGCCTGTTCTGGCGGGCGTTCACGCATTTTATCGGGGGCATGGGCGTTCTGATGTTCATGCTCATGATTATGCCCCAGACCGACACGCGCACGATGCACCTCGTCCGCGCCGAGGCGCCCGGACCGACTGCCGGAAAGCTGGTGGCGAAAATGAGCCTTTCCGTGCGCATCCTCTACGCCATCTACCTGACACTGACATTTGCAGAGACGCTGCTCCTGCTGGTCGGCGGGATGCCGTTCTTTGATGCGATTACCACGGCATTTTCCACTGCCGGCACCGGCGGATTCTCCATCCGCGCCGGCAGCATTGCCGATTATCACAGCGCGTATGTGGATTTCATCGTGACGCTCTTTATGGGACTGTTCTCCCTGAATTTCACGATCTACTTTCTTATCATCTCCGGCAAGGTCAAGCAGGCACTCGCCAACGAGGAACTGCGGACGTTCGTCGGCATCGTCGCTGCGGCGATTGTGCTGATTACGGTTGACATCACGCACATTTACGGCAATTTCCTCACGGCGCTGCGCTATGCGGGCTTTCAGGTGCTGACGATTATCTCGACGGCAGGCTTTGCAACGGCGGATTTCACAGAATGGCCGTATTTCTCGCAGATCATCCTGCTGACGCTGATGTTCGTCGGCGGATGCGCCGGATCGACGGGCGGCGGACTCAAGGTGATCCGTGTTCTGGTGCTGTTCAAGAGTGCCGTCAAGGAGGTGCGCGGCACGCTCAGCCCGCGCTCGGTCATGGTCGTGAAATGTGACGGCAGGGCGCTTGAAAAGGAAGTCGTCCACGGCATCGCCTACTATTTCGTCGTGTTCAATATCATCCTGGTTGCCAGCATCCTGATGCTTGCAATGGACGGGCACGATGTGCCGACAACCGTCACGGCGGTGATTACCTGCCTCAATAATGTCGGACCCGGCATCAGCGAGGTCGGACCGTCCGGCAATTTCGCCGGCTTCTCCGAATGGGCGAAAATCCTGCTGGCATTTGACATGCTCCTCGGCAGACTGGAGATCTATCCGATGCTGGTGCTGCTGACGCTGCGGAAGAAGTATTGAGCAAGATCTTTATATATTATATAGGTATAGGCGGCTGATACAGTATCTTCAGCAATTTGTAACCCGCCCGTAAATAATGCGGAATCGGGCTCTCGTATTCCGCAGAGTAAACAAAAATAACGATTAATTTTCAGCGTTTTTGCATGCCGGTTTCGTGTGAGTGTCAATGTATACCGAAAGCGAGTGATAATTGAGCGAAATTTTTTACGAATTTATGCAAGATTATTTACGCAAGGGTATTGACAAAGCGAACTTATTGTGGTAAAATATAGGTGTAATCGATACAGTCACTGTATCGACGCATAATCCTTACGCCGAGAACGAGGTCAGTTGTCTCCGGCAGATAGGAACGCAGATGCAGGAAGCAATGATGTGGTACATTGTGACGCTGTCTGCATAAAAAATCTTTACAAAGAAAGGTCGAATCATAATGAAGAAGAATCAGTTAATCAAGGCACTGGCAATCACCGCTGTTCTGGCTGCATTCCCGGCAGCTGGTCTGACTGCTTCCGCTGAAGATGCTTCTGCAGATTTTGCTGCAATCAACGATGCTGCTCCTGTAGCTGCTGCTCAGGACGTTGTTATCGAGGCTGCTCCGGCTGCTGTTGAGGCTCCGGTTGTTGTTGAGGCTGCTCCGGCAGTTGACGACGCTGCTGCAGCTGCTGCTGAGGCTGTTCAGAAGGGCGATAAGGACACTCCCAAGACTGTTGATACCGCTTCTGAGCTCAAGAAGACTACTGCTCCGGTTGACACCGATACTACTACCAAGGCTACCATGGATGATGTTGTTATCAAGGCTGGCAACGACACCAAGATCAACACCACTGTTACCGCTGGTAAGTACACTGTTGACGTTAACAAGGACGGCGTAATCGACGAGAAGGATAAGGACGACAAGGGCAACTACAAGATCGAGTCCTACAAGACTGCTGTAAGATACTTCTCTTCTGATAACAGCATCGCTACTGTTGACAACAACGGTAACGTACATGCTAAGAAGGCTGGTAAGGTTACCATCTACGTTGAGACTCTCGAGGGCACCAAGGAGATCGTTCTGAACGTAACCGAGTCCTACAACGTACTCCTCATCGACAGAACCACTTCCACCAATGGCAAGGGTCTGGCTAAGGAGAAGGCTGCAGCTATCAGCTTCTCTGAGGAAGTTCTGAAGGTTAACAGCGAGTCCCACGTTGCAGTTGTACAGGTTGGCGACGCTCAGTCCACCAAGACCCTGTCCACCTTCACTAACAACCTGAAGGACATCAAGAACACCATCAACGGCATCACTTCCGGCAACGAGTATTCCATCTACTCTGCTGGTCTGAAGCAGGCTGCTAGCGTCCTGGATCAGATCCCGAACTACAACAAGGGTCTGAACAAGAACGTTGTTATCTTCGGTGATGGAGCTTGCACCTATGGCGACAGAGCTTATGCACAGGATGTTGCTAAGGATATGCTCGCTAAGGACGACAACCTCGAGATCTATGCATTCGGCGTATATGACAGCGCTACTGATGCAGAGAAGAAGGAAGGCGCTGAGTTCCTGAAGAGCATCAGCCAGTACAAGAGAACTTTCGCTGACGGTACTGTTGCTAAGATCAACGACAAGGAAGTTGTTGAGGATAACTACTATGAGGTAGGCAACGTTGCAGATCTGAAGGATACCTTCAAGACCATCGCAACTCGTCCGACCTACACTGATGCAGCTAAGACTGTTTCCTTCATCGCATTCGACACCGTTGTATACGGCAAGGATTGCGGTAAGAAGTGCGACTGCGACAAGAAGGCAGCAGCTAAGAAGGGTGAGGCTAACTCTCCTGAGACTGCTGACAGCAGCTCCATCTATGTAATCGCTCTGTTCGCTCTCCTGGGCGCAGGCGTTGCAGGCGTATCTGCTAAGAAGCGTTTCGAGGACTAATTCCTTGACGATTGAAGAACTGTAAGTCATTACAACCCCTGAGGGCATGCCCTCGGGGGTTTCTTCATTTCTGGGTTAGTCTGTGAAAGGGCAAAGAAATTCCCCCGGTGCATCGCATCGGGGGATTTGTACTTATGCTTCAAACGAATTGATCATCTGTAATGCGTACTTGAGAATGGTAAGGGAATCCTCAGCGGTGATCTTCTCATTTCTGTCCACATTCGCAGCAGCCTGCTGGTCGTTGGACAGTTCCTTCAGACCGAGCAGGAACTTGTTCGTAGCGATAACATCAATAATATCAATCTCACCGTCCGAATTGACATCGCCCAGGCGGAGTGCGCCAGTCGGAAGTGTTGTCGGCTCAGTTTTGGTCGGTTCCGTAGCCTTGGTTTCCGCAGTGGTAGCCTGCGTGGTAGCCTGCGTTGTTGCCTGTGTGGGCTTCGGATCGGTCGGAGCAGGCTCCTTATAATCGATGCCGTCAATGATGGACTTGAAGCACGGCTTTGCGGTATAGTCCTCGTTGAACAGCAGCGGGGAGCCCCAGGCACGCCAGCTCATATCATCTGTCGTGCCCCAGAATACAACCGCTGAAACGCTGTCCTTGTGCTTGACGATGGAATCCATCAGATCAGAATAGTACTTCGCCTGGAGCTCCAGGAGCTCATCGGTGACCTCCAGATCCTTGCCGAGCGTAGCATCGAACTCGGTGATCTGAATATCCAGACCGAGCTCAGAATAGCGATCCAGTGCCTTATCGTACATACCAACCGTCGGGAACGGCTCAGTGGTGTTGTTATTCATGACATTCAGGTGGGACTGCATGCCGATGCCATCGATATTGCCCTCAGCCTTGATCTCCTCAGCCATCTTGCAGATCGCATCGATCTTGCCCTGCATGTACTCGTTGAAGTCGTTGTAATAGAGCTTTGTCTCCGGACGCGCATACTTTCTGGCATACTTGAACGCATACGGAATGAATGAATTATCTCCGAAAACGCCGACCCAGCCCGAATACTCGCCGCTTTCCTCGTAGGTGCCTGCCTTACGCGGCTGACCGCCGTCGTTCCATGCCTCGTTCACAACGTCCCATGCGTAGAAGTCCACATCCGGGTATTCCTCGTCGAGCACGGCGAACACATTCTTGATGTAGTTCTCCATTCTGCCGAGCATGGTTTCCTTGTCCACCCAGTCCGCCTCGGGATCATAGCCCTTCTTGAAGAACCAGCCCGGTGTCTGGGAATGCCATACCAGAACGTGACCGCGCACCGGAATGTTGTTGTCGCGGCAGAAATTCAGGATCGAGCGTGCGCCGCCCTTGAGGGATACCGCAACGGCAGTCTCGTCGCCGTCGGCGGCAAGCTTCTGGCACTTCTCACGGTCGAGCATATTCTCCGGCTTCAGCTCATTGCCGAGGGTCAGGCTGTTGTAGTGCTTGAGAATCAGATCCTTCGTGGACTTCGGGGAGAGCTCGTCCGCGGTAACCGCGCCGCCGATCTTGAAGTAATCCGCATACACGTCCTTCAGACCGGGGATGTCCTTCTCCATGCCGTAAACCGGCGTGGTTTTCAGGCTGAAATCATCCATGCAGAGATCCACCTTGTCGCTTGCCTCGATATAGATGAACACATCATGCACATCATCCGAGAAGCTGAACTTGACATCCTTGAACTCGACCCATTCACCGGACGAATTCTGCGACTGGAGATTGCCGTAAACCGGCTCCTCCGAGTCGTTGGGGGTATACTGGATGCTGACCTTGATGTCATTGTACCAGGCAGCCTTTGCCTTGAGCGAAACGGCATAGCGCACGCCGGGTTCGCAGATGTCATCGAGCTTGATCTGCGGGCCGTTCCAGCCCTGGGTACGCTCTGTGATGCTCATATAGGTGCCGACCTCGCCCTCTTCCGCTTTGATGACAGAGGTATCAGTGTCGCCGCGCGGGGAGAATTTGGACACGTCACCATCCTCGAAATCCGTCTCGAAGATGACCTTTGCTTCCTCAACGATCTCCGCATCGGTCGGAAGCGTGGGGATTGCCGCTGCGGTACAGCACAGTGCAGAAATGGCTGCCGCAATACGGGTAAACTTGCGATTTTCCATAGATTCCTTCCTCCAACAAAAGATTGTACATGGGGTAATGTACAGTTATATTGTAACACATTTTTTTCCATAAGTCAATAGAGTTGTAGATTTTTACCAATGGTAAAGATTTGGTGGAGAATGTGACGCGAGGCGTTTAATTGTGCGCAGGCTGAAAACACGTGTTTGCAGCAGAATGACGTTAAAAATGAAAGTTGAAACTGCGATTCCACTTTAAATTCTTAAAAAATCACTTTAAAAGCGATTTTTTTCTTTACAAATCCCCGAAACTGTGCTATAATAAACGTGTAAACTTTTATTTTGAAAGTGGAGGTAATTCCCATGAGCAAAATCAGAATTGGTATTGCAGGCTATGGTAACCTGGGCAAGGGTGTTGAGCTTGCCATCCGTCAGAACGATGATATGGAGCTGGTTGGTGTATTCACCCGCCGCGCACCGGAGACTGTCAAGCTCCTGACCGCCGGCATCCCGGTTTATCCGATTGCCGAGATCGAGAAGTACAAGGACACAGTGGATGTGCTGATTATCTGCGGCGGTTCTGCGACTGATCTGCCGGAGCAGACTCCGGCGCTGGCGAAGCTGTTCAACGTCATCGACAGCTTTGACACCCACGCACGCATCCCGGAGCATTTTGCAAATGTGGACGCTGCTGCAAAGGCAAACGGCCATCTGGCAATGATCTCTCTGGGCTGGGATCCGGGTCTGTTCTCCCTGAACCGCGTCTATGCCGAGAGCATCCTGCGCAACGGCGAGACCTATACCTTCTGGGGCAAGGGCGTATCCCAGGGTCATTCCGATGCGATCCGCCGTGTCAAGGGCGTGAAGCGCGGCATTCAGTACACCTGCCCGGTACAGTCTGCAATTGATGCAGTCCGCAGCGGCAGCCAGCCGAACCTCTCCACCCGCGACAAGCACGAGCGTGTATGCTATGTCGTAGCCGAGGAGGGCGCTGACAAGGCACAGATCGAGAACGACATCAAGACCATGAAGAACTACTTCGACCAGTACAATACCACCGTGAACTTTATTTCCGAGGAGGAGTTCGACCGCGATCACAATACACTTCCGCACGGCGGCTTTGTAATCCGTTCCGGCAAGACCGGCGACGGTGAGAAGACCACCCAGACGATCGAGTATTCCCTGACGCTCGGCTCGAATCCGGAATTCACCGCATCCGTTCTGGTTGCCTATGCGCGTGCACTGTCCCGTCTGAAGGCAGAGGGCAGAACCGGCTGCATGACGGCTCTGGACGTTGCTCCGGCATATCTCTCGCCGCTGTCCGGTGAGGAGCTCCGCGCACATTGCCTCTAATCGCGCATTGAAATTGCACCATTTTGATATTAGAAGCGCCCCAAAGCCTTACGGCAAGGGGCGCTGCCTGTAACAAGAAAGAACCCCGTATTCCAGAGAATACGGGGCTTTTCTTTGTATTACTTCTTTTCCTTCAGAAGATCGCGGATTTCGGTGAGCAGGAGCTCCTCCTTGGTGGGCTCGGGATCGGGCTTGGGAGCCTCCTCCTCCTTCTTCTTGGCTACATTCAGTGCCGCATTGGTAGCCTTCAGAATCAGGAACAGGATAAATGCGATAATCAGGAAGTTCACAACAGCAGAAATGAATGCGCCGTATGTAAACTCTACGCCGCCGACAGACCAGGAGCCGGCAGATACGATGATATTGCCATCCTCATCCGTCTTTGCGCCGCCGGTTACCAGACCGATCAGCGGATTGATAAAGCTGTTTGTCAGTGCATTGACGATGTTCTGGAACGCTGCACCGACGATAACGCCGACTGCCATATCCATCACATTGCCCTTAAGCGCGAACTCCTTGAATTCCTTCAGAAAGCCGCCTGCCTTGCCTGCTGCTGCCTTTGCTGCATCCGCAGCGTTGATTTCATTTGCCATCGGTATTCTCCTCCTCAAAGCTTTCATATTCTGCCGTTTTTCGGCAAAAAACGGCAATTTTTATATACAGGCAGCCGTTTTGGGTAAGCGCTGCCGGCATATCGTGATAAAAAACCTATGGGGCTTGAAGTTGATCTTCAAGCCCGAAGGTTGTTTTTTTAATTCGGGAGACGACGCTTGTTGGAACCAACCAGTGCATCCACGTCGATATTGGAAATATCCATTTCCTCCTTGGTTGCTGCCTTCATGGAACGGTTGGACTTCTTGCCGCCGGTGGATCCGCCCAGACTGGACAGATGCGCTTCAAGCTGACCGTCATCCAGCTTATCGAGCTCCTTGACACTCAGCATGCTCTTGCTGCGTGTGCCGTTGTGCGGCTTATCCTGGAAGAACTCGTCCGGGGATACGATCTTTGCCGGGGGCTTCTTGACAGCGTTTTTCTTTTTGGATGCCTTGGGCTCCTTGGCTTCCTGTGCTTCCTTCTCCTTGGCGAGCTTCTGCTCCTTTGCAGCACGCTTGGCTGCATTGGCATCCTTCTCGGTCATGGGCTTGGAAGTCTTCTTGGTTTTCGCAGCAGGTGCTGCTTCCGGTACAGTGACAGGCTCCGGGATTTCCGCCTTCTGCTGGGAGAAGAACGGACCGGGCTGTCCGCCGGGCTTGGAGAACAGGGACTGCACGGGAGGGGGAGCGGCATCGGATCTGCTGCCGAATTCCTCATTCTCCACGCTCTTGATCTCGTTTGCCTTGACGTTGATCGAGAATGTAGCGGCTGCGGGTTTTGCGCCCTGTGCCATGCCGGGATTGAGCTTGCTGCTGAAGATGCTGTCGAGCAGCGCCTTCTCATCGGGAAGATTGGACTGTCCGTTTGCATCCTCATTCATCAGCGCGGACGCATCCAGCGGCAGGTCGTATACCGACTGAATCTGAGCGCTGCGGAACGGGGAAGGCGGAACAGGCTGTGCATCCTGAACGACGCTCACGCCCTGGAATGCGGTCAGAGCCTCCATAGCAGCCTGTGTTGCTGCTGCCACCGAGGTGATGGGGCGTACAGGTGCCGGGGCGGGAGCTGCGGTCTTGGGAACCTGCGGTGCAATCGAAGCGGACTGTGCCTGCTTCTGAACGGCAGGCGCCGGAGCTGCCTGCTTGGAAGCCTGCGGGGAGGGAGCCGCCTCTGCGGGGCGGATCTGCTCCTGCGGTACATCGATGACCTGCTCCTGCGGATAAGCCGCCGGCTGCTGCATCATCGGTGCCATGCCGGGCATTCCCTGCATCGAAGGCATCATATAGGGGACAGCCACCATATTATAGATCGGGTTGCCATAGGCATCATAGCCGACCATCTGGGGCACCATCTGCATGTACAGCGGGTTGCCCGCTGCATCGTAGCCTGCAAACTGCGGCATACCGTACTGCATCTGCGGGGGCATACCGTACTGCATCTGCGGCATACCGTAACCCATCTGGGGCATACCGTTCATGCCGCCAGGCATACTGGGAACCATCGGTGACATACCGCCGGGCATTCCCTGCATCGGCTGCTGCATTCCCATCGGAGCGCCCATCTGGGGCATCCCCATGGGAGAGGCCATATTCTGAACACCGTTCATCGGTGCGCCGTTATTCATCGGTGGAATCTGTTGTGCATTCTGCATAGGAGCACCTGCGGGCTGTGCAGGAATCTCAGACGCCTTGATTTCCGGCGCTGTGCTGTCAGCTGCCATTTCCTCTGCGCGGGAGACACCAGTTTCTTCCGACTTGGCAAAAAATCCCTTCTTTTCGCCCTTGAGCGGGTAGCCGCAGTATACGCAGAACATCAGCTTATCGCTGTCTAATACTTTTCCGCAATGTGAACAAATCATAAGATCACCATACCTCTTTATGTTAGGATCCCCAATGGGATCTCCGGGGCATCAATTCCAGATCGTCCGCGTGCAGCCGGACGGTATTTCCCCTGTTACACACCATTTCACATTATAGCACAAGCATTTTCAGGATGCAAGCTAAATTTGCGGATTGTACATTTCTGTTAAAAGATTTGTGCAATTTTCACACTTACTCCGGCGCATTTTCGCCGGATGCTGCATCATCTTCGGTTACATCTTCCTCAGCAGGAGCATCCCCCTCCGGATCAGATGCTGCGGAAGCATCACCTGTTCTGCCTGTATCGACTGTTACAATAAATCCGCCGGTATTTGTACCGGAGATTGTGTAGTCGTGTCCCTTCGGAACCGGAACAAGCGTACTGTCGTATCCTTCGTCAGCCTTGTAGTAATACACCTCATAGATTTTGCCGTCGGTATCCGTGATGCTGAGGTGCTCACCCTCGAACTCGTAGGTGCCTTCCAGGAGCTTGATATACTCCTCCAGTACCATGTTGTTCTGCGTCATATACGCTGCATGGGGCTTGCCGACATACCGGTAATGCCACGGCTGGTACTGGAATTCCGTGACATCCTCCTTGCCGGAGGGGTACCGCAGAACGATGCCGTAAGCAGCGCAGTTCTGGTCGATCCACTCGTAGATGCCGCTGCCGTCGTAGTCGCCGCCGCCGTAGATGGACAGGTCAATGCAATAGCCTGTCTGGAATTCGCTGAAGCCGGGCTTGGCGACGCGGCTGGATGCCTCCTCGCCGGCGTTTGCCGCTTCCTTGTCATACAGCTCCTGCTGCTGACTCTGTGTGCGGTAGCCGGTCAGGACGAGCAGATTATCATCATTGGTGGCGCCGTAGAAAGCCTCCAGCATCGCGATAATCGCGTTTGCGAAAGGCTCCTGCACCTTGAGATCCGCATCGCGGACGCTGAAGCTGTGACTGTCAGCCTCAAGCTTTTTGTCGTACAGGCTTACAAGACCGCTCTCATTGACAACACATGGAGTTGCGTTGTTCACAAGGATGAGGGATCCGTTGTGCAGCTCGGTATTGGGAACCTCTGTGTTCTCAAATTCCAGAGCATCGGGATCGGGTTCGGTAGTTGCTTCGGTTGGTTCGGGGACGTAGTAGGTGGTTGTTTGGTCGATTGTCACGCCCTTGGATGCGACGAACCAGCATCCGTATGCGGAGCCTGCCAGCAGTGCCAGTGTCAGTATGACATCCAGCACGACAGCGCCGCCGCGGGAATTCTCACGTTTGCTCATTCTTGGGGTTTCACTCCATTCTTTTGCGGCAGGGGATGAACCCTGACTGCCTGTTCGCTATCTTTCTTCTCAGGATCACAGCCTATTCTTTGACCTTATTTATTATAACATAAACCGCTCAAAAAAGAAAGAGTTTTTTACTAGAATTTATGTGTCCGGAGTGTTAAAACTTTCAAGGTATCAAAAGGGGTACTTTTGGAGCCTCGCCCAACTGGGAATAACTCTCTGTATAGCCAAAAATGATGCATAGACTATCACTGACGCGCATATTGTAGCAGATGGGAGGGATGAAAAATGCGTAAATCGTTTACTATAGTATTCACGCTGTTATGCGCTTTTTCGGGGTGCGGAAGGCAGGAACTATCCTATTGGGAGCAGCCTGCGCCGCAGATTTTACAAACGCCGAAATCGTTTTCGATGGAAAAAACTATCCGTGCAGTATGGATCCCTGTTATGCAATACGCCGAATGGATGGCCGGGAGAACGGAATCAGACTTTCGGGAGAGCGTCCGGAGCGCGTTTCTAAACTGTTCTGATCTCGGCTTGAATACGGTCTTTCTGCATGTGCGGGCATATCAGGATGCGTACTATGCTTCGTCAATTTATCCAAAAGGCGCCTATCTCACCGGCGATTATGATCCGCTTACGATCATGATTGACGAAGCGCACAAGGCGGGGCTGTCGGCGCATGCGTGGATCAATCCCCTGCGCGGGCAGACGCCGGAGGGATTTGCCCGGACGGACAGCCGGTATCCGCTTCGTCAGTGGTATGACGATACCGCGAAAAACGGGACCTATCTCGTCTGCGTGAACGGGCGGTACTGGCTGAATCCCGCCTATGCGGAGGTGCGGCAGCTCTGCGCGGACGGGGTGACGGAGATTCTGGAGCACTACGACGTAGACGGGATTCACATTGACGATTACTTCTATCCGACGCAGGATCCGGCATTTGATGCCGATGCATTCGCAGCATCCGGCAGCGCGGATCTGGGGGATTTCCGGCGCGAAAACTGCACGCAGCTCGTGAAGGCACTCTGCGATGCCGTCAAGTCCTGCAATTCTGACTGCATTTTCAGCATCAGCCCGCAGGGGAATCAGCGTATCAATTACGAGGCGTTATACGCTGATACGGCACTCTGGGCGGGCACGCCGGGGTACTGTGACTGGATGCTCCCGCAGCTTTATTACGGCTTTGCAAACGAGACATGCCCCTTCACGGAAACGCTGGAAAACTGGGAAAAACTGACAACCTCCGCCAGACTCATCCCCGGACTTGCCCCGTACAAAATCGGCATATCCGACCAATGGGCGGGCACCGGCGCGGAGGAATGGCGCACGGATCCGAAGGTGCTCTCGGAAGAAACGGCGCTCCTGCTGTCGGAGGAGGATGCCGCGGGCGTGGCGTATTACAGCTACGCATCCCTGTTTGAGCCGGATGCGCAGTCTGCCGCATGGGTGGAAGCGGAGCGCACCCGGATCCGGGAAATGCTGTCAGAATGACCGTTTCCGGGGTGCAGCGGGTACTTGCATTTTACATTCTAATGTGTTATAATAGTAAAATGTACGGCAAAATTACCGAAAGGAGGGGTCACATGGCAGAAATACAGGACTGCATCCGCGCTGTGCGGGAATGGACGGACGAATTTCCGCAGAAGCCGCTTGCCTATGTCCACACCTTCGGCTGTCAGCTCAATGTGGCGGACGGCGAGAAGCTGTCGGGCTTATTGCAGGCGATGGGCTATGGCATGACGGAGCACCCCGAAGAAGCCTCCCTCATCCTCTAAAATGCGGAGGATCGCGTATTTGGCACACTGGGCAGCATCAAGAAGCGCAAGCTGGAGAATCCCGCCCTGATCCTGTGCGTGACAGGCTGCATGACCGCACAGCCGAGCGTAGCGGAAAAGCTCCGGAAATCGTACCCCTATGTGGACATCGTGCTCGGCTCGAATGCGGTGCAGAAGCTCCCGGAGATGCTCTACGAGCACATGCAGGGCAAGCGGTTTGCGTGGGATATTGACGTATCCTCGGACATTCCCGAGAATGTCCCCACAGCGCGTGACAGCACATTCAAGGCGGCAGTACCGGTGATGTACGGCTGCAACAATTTCTGCACCTACTGCATCGTCCCCTATGTGCGGGGGCGTGAGCGCTCGCGTCAGCCGGAGGCGATTCTGGACGAGGTGCGCAGGCTGATCGAGGCGGGCTACAAGGAAATTATGCTGCTGGGGCAGAATGTCAATTCCTACGGCAAGGATCTGCCGGACGGTACGGATTTCCCGGCGCTTCTGCGGGAGATCGACCGGATTCCGGGGGAATACTGGATCCGGTTCATGAGCTCGCATCCGAAGGACGCAAGCCCTGCGCTGATGGATGCGCTTCTCGAATGTGAGCATCTGGCGAAGCATTTCCACCTGCCGGTGCAGTCGGGCAGCGATGAGATCCTGCGGCGGATGAACCGGCGCTACACGGTGGAGAGCTATCTGGAGAAGGTACGGTATATCCGCGGAAAAGCCCCGGATTTCTCCCTGACGACGGATCTGATCGTGGGCTTCCCGGATGAATCGGAGGCGGATTTCCAGGGTACACTGGATTTAGTGCGCGAGGTGCGGTTCGACAACATGTATTCGTTCATCTACTCGAAGCGCACGGGCACAAAGGCGGCGGACATGCCGGATCCTGTCACGGATGCGGAGAAATCGGAGCGCATGGGCAGACTGCTTGCCCTGCAGCGTGAGATCGCCGTGGAAAACAACAAGCGCTTTGTCGGCAGGACGCTGCGGGTGCTGGCAGACGGCGAAAGCAAAAAGCGTCCCGGGATGCTGACGGGCAGGAGCTCGGAAAACATGCTGGTGGAATTTCCAGGCACGCCGGAGCAGATCGGAACATTTGTGAATGTGAACGTGACAGAGAGCCACAGCGGCATGGTCAGCGGCGAGCTGACCGACTGAAAGGAGAAAAATCATGGATATTATTGAACTGACAAGAGAACTGGGCAAGGCGATCCAGGCGGATGACCGCTACATCGCCTACACGCTGGCAAAGCAGGCAAACGACGATGACGAGCAGCTTCAGAACCTCATCAATGCGTTCAATCTCAAGAGAATGCAGCTTCAGATGGAGGTCGGCAAGGCGGACAAGGATGACGACAAGATTGCCGAGCTCGATGAGGTCATCAAAACCAGCTACAAGTCCATCATGGACAACCCGAAGATGAAGATCTATCAGGCGGCAAAGGAGGGACTGGACGAGCTGCTGAACCAGATCAACACGATCATTTCCATGTCGGCAAACGGCATGGATCCGGACAAGATCAATCTGGAGCTGGCATCCTGCTCCGGCAACTGCTCCTCCTGCGGCGGCTGCCACTAAGGCAGCGTGACGCTGCACCCGCATCCTTTGATAGCACAGAAAGAAAGTGAGGAAAACGCCCCATGCTGCTTGCCGATATCTCCAGAGATCAGCTCTCACCGATGATGCAGCACTATTACGATATGAAGTCCCAGTATCCGGACTGTGTGCTGTTCTACCGGCTGGGAGATTTCTATGAGATGTTCTTTGACGATGCCGTCAGAGTCTCCCGTGATCTGGAGCTGACCCTCACCGGACGTGACTGCGGTATGGAGGAACGCGCTCCCATGTGCGGCATCCCCTACCACAGCGCGGAGCTCTATATCAAGCGCCTGATCGACCTCGGCTACCGCGTCGCGATCTGCGAGCAGATGACCGACCCCGCCCTTGCCAAGGGACTGGTGGAACGCGAGGTCATCCGCATCGTGACCCCCGGTACTGTGATCGAAAACGATTTACTTGACGATGCATCGAACAATTTCCTGTGCAGCATCTACACCGACGACGACGGCACGGCGCTCTGCTTTGCCGATCTGTCCACCGGTGAGGCGGCGGTCTATCCCATTTCCTTCCGCAATACCGAGGATGAGGTCATTAATCTCCTCTCCCGCTACAATCCGGCGGAGATCGTGTTCAATGCGTCGTTCCTCGATCTCAAGGAGGTCGGGAGCTTCGTCAAGATCCGCCTGAAATGCACCTGCACCCTGCGGGAGGACAAGTGCTTTTTACCGGCTGAGCAGGGGGCGAACGTCTGTGAGCAGTTCTCGGTCAAGGATCTTGCCGAGCTGGGATTGCAGGCGGACGGGGCGGATGTCCGTGCAGTCTGCGGACTGTTTGAGTACATCAGCGAGACGCAGAAGATCACCATCGGGCGCTTCACGAGCCTGGATCTGAGCGATGCCTCCGCCTATATGACACTCGACTACAATGCCTTGCGCAATCTCGAGCTGACGAGAACCATGCGCACGGGCGAGAAAAAAGGCTCCCTCCTCTGGGTGCTGGATGCGACCCGCACCTCGATGGGCAAGCGTATGCTGAAAAACTGGATCGAGCGCCCGCTGCGTTCGCCGGCGAAGATCATACAGCGCCTTGATGCCGTGGAGAAATTCATGAACAACGCCATGTCGGTGCTGGATCTGGCGGAGCATCTGGAGCATGTCTACGATCTGGAGCGTCTTATGACGCGCATTATCTACAAGCAGGCGGGACCCCGCGATCTGCGTGCCCTGTGTGCGACGGCGCAGGAGCTTCCAGGTATCAAAGCCATTCTGGAAACGCTGTCTGACTGTGTGCTCCTGAACCGCCTGAATACAAAGATCAACGATCTGCACGATCTGGCGGATCTGATTGACCGTGCCATCGTGGAGGATCCGCCCGTCAACACCAAGGACGGCGGCGTGATCCGCGAGGGCTTCGATCCGGATCTGGACAAGCTGCGCAGCGTGATGAACGGCGGCGGAGCGGTGATCGACAAGATCTGCGAGGAGGAGCGTGAGCGCACCGGCATCAAGACGCTGAAAATCGGCTTCAACCGGGTGTTCGGCTATTACATCGAGGTCACACGCTCCTATCTGGACAAGGTTCCGGATACCTACATCCGCAAGCAGACCCTTGCCAATGCAGAGCGCTATATCACAGAGGAGCTCAAGGATGCAGAGAACATGGTGCTCGGCGCCAAGGACAAGGCACTCACCCTCGAACAGGAGCTCTACACGCAGGTGCGTGATTACCTCGCCGGGGCGCTAATCAAGGTGCAGGAAACGGCGGCGGCGGTTGCGGAGCTGGATGTCCTGATCTCCTTTGCGGAGACGGCGTCCAAGAACAACTACTGCAAGCCGGACATCGTTATTGACGGCAGCCTGCACATCCGTGACGGGCGCCATCCGGTGGTCGAGCAGATGCTCGAAGAGGAGGTATTCGTCCCGAACGACGTGTATCTGGACACGGCAGATTCCCGCATGACGATCATCACGGGACCGAACATGTCCGGTAAATCGACGTATATGCGGCAGACCGCGCTCATTGTGCTCATGGCGCAGATGGGCTGCTATGTGCCGGCGTCCAGCGCGAAGATCTCCGTCTGTGATCGGATTTTCACCCGTGTGGGCGCATCGGATGATCTTGCGGCGGGCGAGAGTACGTTCATGGTCGAGATGAAGGAGGTCGCGGAGATCCTGCGCTACGCGACGAAGGACAGTCTGGTGATTCTCGATGAGGTCGGACGCGGCACGTCCACGTTCGACGGTATCAGCATTGCACGCGCCGTGGCGGAATATATGTGTCAGGGACGCGGCATGGGGTGCAAGACATTGTTTGCGACACACTATCATGAGCTGATCGCGCTGGAAAACGAGCTGCCGGGTGTGAAAAACTGCTCGATCGCGGTCAAGAAGGGAAAGGACGGCATCCGCTTCCTGCGTAAGATTGTTCCGGGCGGCACGGATGACAGCTACGGCATCGATGTGGCAAAGCTGGCGGGACTCCCGCCCAAGGTCACCAACCGCGCCAAGGCGATCCTGTCCGAGATGGAGGCGCAGGCGGCAGAGCAGAAGGCGGCTCCCGCGAAGGCGGAGGCGCAGATCAGCTTCGATGCCGTGCGGGAATCCGAGATCCCGAACAAGCTCCGGCAGATGAACATCGCGGAGCTTTCCGATGCGGAATGCAGGGAATTTCTGGAGGAGCTGCATTCCATGCTCGCATAATAGGAGATTATTCACAATTGTAACTATGAAAGGTCAGGTAAAGCATATGAGCCAGAAACAGAGCAAAACCGTAAGAAGTATGTTAGCTGTCTTGACTCTGCTTGCAGCAGCCGGTCAGCTTGTCGGCTGCGGATTGATGGGGGCACAGCCGGAAACGACGATTCCGGCGGAGACAAGAACAGAAACAGGATACAGCATCTCTGAAACTGTAACGGAAGCCGCACAGGTTGAGACCTTCGCGTGGAGCAAACTGGGCGATATGCAGGATTATCCGGAGATGCGCGACCTGCTGAATATGTATGCCAAGCCGGAGGACACGCTGCTGACAGCCATGAAGGATCCGGATTTCAGCCGGATCATCAAGGAGAACAGCCTGAATCTGGCGCGTTCTCTGAGTTATACGGATGTGGCAGCGGCAAATGCCTATGAAGCGGTTTTAGATGCCTATTTTCATCTGACGGAGACACCCGGCAGGAGCTTTGAGGGTGATGCATCCCTGAGCAGAGCACAGGCGATGGCGCTGGTGACCCGTGCGACCATGAAGCCGCCGAAGGATGATGACGATCATATCTCCCTGCGCAAGTTCGAGGAGCAGTTCAGCCAGTCTCCCTATGCGGCACAGGCTGCCTACCAGGCGGACAATGCATTCGTCCAGCCCTACAGCGGTCTGGATGCGGAGACGTTTGAAGCGCCCATGACCCGGATTGAGTTCATCTATATGGTGGTCAAGGCAACCAGAGTCAAGGCGGACAGCGACGAGAAGCTCCCGGCAAGATTTGACTTCATTGAAGTGGACGAGTCGTCCAAGGCGTTCGGCATGGATGCCATCCGGGCGTTTACGGAGGGTGCAGATCACGGTGCGCCCAAGGAGCTCTATGATGCACTGTGTACCGCCTATACCCGTGATGACGGACACTCCGTGATGACGGCGAGAATGGATTACGCCGCCCCCGTCACCAAGCGTGAGGCGATTGCGATCATCAGCACGGTTGTCCGCGGCAAGATCGTAGCAGCGACCACGGAGGCAACGACCGCGGCGACCACCACAACCACGACCACGACAACCACCACAACGGCTCCCGCTACCACACCGGCACCTGAGACCACGGTTCCGGCAACCACCGCAGCACCGGTAACCACCGCAGCACCGCATACCACGGCAACAGCCGCACCGACACATGCGGCAACGACGGCAAAGCATACAACCACCGCAGCACCGGAAACGGCTGCGGGCGGAGCAATAGGCAAGACCATTACGACACCGCCGCCTGAGACAACGGCAGAACCGACCCAGAA
>ONEQ01000150.1 GCA_900316885.1 uncultured Eubacteriales bacterium
ATACCAGCTATCCTACAAACAACGAGGACATCCAGCAGCTCATCAAGATCCGCGACCAGCGCGAGGATGACCTGTTCTCACGTACCGAGCTGACCATGTGGTATACCCTGAACGACCCGTCCCTGTACTATTATAATGGTCTGTCCCAGTTCTCCTCGATGGCGAACGAATCCGTGACGACCTTCATGCGCAAGATCGGTGTATCCGCGAGTGAAGCCGGCAACCGCTACTTCTACGGCAACAACACTCCTGTCACCAACCTGCTCTGTGACATCAAGTTCATCATGGCAAAGGACGGCTACAACGGCGATTCTAAATACAGCGACAAGATCGGTGAGAGCGGTCCGACTGCCCTCTACCGTGAATCCTGCACGCCGAGCCTCGGCTATCTGGGCGACCTGAGCGCCATCTTCTACGAGATGAGCGACAGCAAGAATGCTTTCGAGCAGCAGAACGGCGTATTCAGCGCCCTGACCGGTGTCCAGGAGGATGTCTTCACACCGGTGGACATCACCCACGTCGGTCATTCCGGCTACGAGGTTGTCCGCAACGACTACGGCGATTACAGCTATACCAGACTCGACGATGCCGTGTATGATTCCTACCTGAAGTACAACTATACTGCCCCGCAGGACGGTATGCTCTACGCGACCGTGCATGTAGATGAGCAGGACGATGCGGACATCTATTACAATGACGTGAATATCCACAGATACAACATCGGCAGACAGGCATACACCTTCCCGCTGGGCGACTACACTGCCGGCGAGATGGTCACTGTCCGCATCCCGATGAAGGAGGACAACAAGAGCGGCTCCTGCAAAATCTATGTCTATGCCCTCAACCATGACGTGCTCGAAAAGGGCTACGAGTACCTCGACCAGCACCGTCTGCACCTGACCGAATTTGCCGACACCCACTTCAAGGGCACCGTCAATGCGGATACCGGCAGAGTGCTGTATCTGTCCGTTCCCTACGAGGACGGCTGGAAGGCATACGTGGACGGCAAGCCGGCAAAGCTGAACCGCATCTTCGATGCAATGTGCAGCATCAACCTCGAAGCCGGCGAGCATGAGATTGAAATGCGCTATTCTCCGAAGGGCTTCGTACCGGGTGCCTGCACGGCAGTGATCTGCCTTGCCGGGTTTGTGCTGCTGATCCTGATGGAGCGCAAGCAGAAGGGGAAGGATGCCTTCGACAAGGACGAGACTCCCGATCCGGACGACAAGGATACCGCCGAGGAGGAGACCGCCGAGGAGGAGACCGCCGAGGAGGAGACCGCTGAGGAGAAAACCGCTGAGGAGGAACCCGCTGAGGACGAATCCGCCGAGGAGGAACCCGCCGGGGACGCGCAGGAGGACTGATCCATGCGGAATCTGAAGGTGACGATGGCATACCGCGGCACGAAGTACCACGGCTACCAGCGTCAGAATAACGGCATTACGATCCAGGAGGTCGTGGAGCGCTGCGCCGGCAAGATCCTGAACGAGCCGGTCACGATCCACGGCTGCTCCCGCACGGATGCGGGCGTGCATGCCAACTGTTTCGTGTTCAACGTGGCGACAAACAGCACAATCCGCACGCAGGGTTTCATCCGCGGCGTGAACGGCGAGCTGCCGGACGACATCAGCATCCTCACCTGCGAGGATGCCGATCCGGATTTCCACGCACGCTTCTCCTGCAAGGGCAAGGAGTACTGCTATCTCCTGCATGTCAGCGAGAGCAAAAACCCGTTTATGACCGATCTTGCGTGCCATTACCGCCGGAAGCTGAACCGGGATCTGGTGCAGGAGGCGGCGCAGCATTTTGTCGGGACGCACGATTTTCGGGCATTTTGTTCAAATAGTGCAGAAATTGCCAACACAGTACGGACTGTTTATGGCTTTAACATAGAAATTGCCGGCGACAGGGCGCAAATGCTTGTAAAAGGCGACGGATTTCTGTATAATATGGTTAGGATCATGGTCGGGACACTGCTCGATATCAACGAGGGAAAGCTCCGAATCGACCAGCTTGACGCGATCATGGCAGGCAAAAAGCGTGTGGCAGCCGGCAGAACCGCTCCCGCACACGGACTGTACCTGAACCGCGTATTCTACGACGAAGCGGAGCTTCGGTAAACCGGGATATCCCGGAAATCACAGGAAAGGAAGGTGCCCGCCGTGGCGAATAATGTGGATCTCGTCCTGGAACGCAAAAAGCGCACGCATATCCGCCGTCTGGTAAAGATTGTGGTCTTTGCGTTTTTCGTCGTGGTTGGTGTCTTTATCTACCGGATGCGCGATGTCTGGTTCCCCCATCTTGAGAACATCGGCACGCGCTACCAGAACAATGTCACGCGCAACGAGGATGCCGAGGCAGAGGGCGAATTTGAGCTCAACGTCTCCGGCGGCGTGGATTACCATGCCGACTTCATCAACAACAATCTGTTCATCCTCTGCGATAAGTACCTGTATATCTATCAGGCGGACGGCACGCTCCGCGAGAGCCGCCAGCACGCCTACAGCAATGCCGTCATGAAGGTCAGCGGGGGCAGAGCCCTCGTCTACTCGCATAACGGCACCTCGATGCGTCTGGATACGCCCAATTCTACGGTCTACGAGATCCAGACAGAGAAGCCGATCTTCTTTGGCATCCTTGCCCCCGACGGCAGAGCCGCAATCGTGACAGAAAGTAATACCTATGCATGCCGCCTGAACATCTACGATGCCAGCGGCAACAATGTCTATACCCGTGAGTGCGTGGAGCGGCTGTCAGATGTCAGCTTCTGTGAGAACGGCTGTATCTTCTCGACCCTGACCGCATCCGGCGGTCAGCTCATGACCGCCCTGACGTACATCAACTTTGACAGCAAGGAGATCGTATGGGAGACCGACCCGATTCCGACCCTCTGCTATGAGCTGTATGCGCTTCCGGACGGAAGTGCCTTTGTCATTGGTGATGACCTGGCGGCATACTATAGCAGCACGGGCGCACTGGTCGGCAGCTACGATTACAACGCCACTCTGGTGGATTATGCCTATGAAAACGGCAAGGCGGCGATTCTGCTCCAGAATGAGCAGCGCCGGCAGTCCACGCTGCTGCTGTTCTCGGACAGATCGGTGGCACCGCAGACGGTGAGCATTGATCTCCCGACGCGCAGCGTTATCATGGACGGGGAGACCGTCTATCTGCTGGGCAGCGGGGAAGTGCGTTCCTACGCCTTTTCCGGCGATATGATGAACCGGCAGACAGTCCGGGATGCCTATGACCGGCTCCTGAAATATGGAAAATACTTCTATCTGCTCGGATACGATAAAATTAACCGTGTGCAGATCAAATAACGGAGGACAGAATGGGAACACAATTCTGGTGGTTTTATGATGTGCTGGCTGTCACCATGGCAATCGGCATCGGATATGCCGTCATCTCCAAGGGCTTCAATAAGGTGATTTTCCAGCTTGCAGCGTTCCTGATTTCGATTGTTGTCGGCATTTTCGGAGCGCGGCTGATCGCACCGAAGGTATATCAGGAGATGTTCCAGGAAAAGATCACGGCAACCGTGCAGGGGACGCTTGAGGAGCTGGATATTTACCAGCGCGTGGCGGAGAGCATGGCAATGTCCGCCCCCAAGGAGGAGCAGACCCCCGATGCGGAGGCGCTGCACAAGAAGCTGATGGCTGTCCGCAACCAGCAGGAGCCCGCCTTTGAGGAATGGTACCTGCAGGCGTTCGGCAATGTGATCGAGCAGCGCGTGAATGACGTGCAGAAGCTGCACTACATGCGCACGGGTCAGACCACGGTTGCGCAGATGATCCAGCAAAATCCGCGGGCATTCCGCGACATGCTCCTGTGCTTTGAGGAGGACAGCGAAAAGGATATTACCGTTCCGATCCGGCAGTGCATCGAGCCGGTCTATCAGAAAAACTATACACAGCTTGTCCGTCTGGCACTGTTCCTGGTCATTGAGCTGGTGATGCTCATCATCTGCTGCATCATTGCGACCATGACGAACAATCTGGATCAGTCCATGCATGTCCGCAAGGGCGATCATGTGCTCGCAATTCCCGTGGCACTGGTGGAAATCGCCGTGCTGCTGTTTGTGCTGTGCGTGACAATCCGGCTGATTGCGCAGATTACGGATAACCAGATGCTGTTGTTCAATGAACAGACGATTCAGGAGACATTTCTCTTTCAACATCTATACAGCGTGCAGGAGCTGCTCTTCGGAGACCATACTGCATGACATCGCTTCGAGCGAAATTCCCCACAGAAAGGATGATACCAGCGCATGTTACTATGCAGCAAATGCAAGAAGCGCCCCGCCATTATCTTTGTTTCCGGAATGCAGGGCAGTGAGAAGCGCAACGAAGGCTATTGCCTTGTCTGCGCGAAGGAACTGAATATTCCGCAGATCTCCGAGTATCTGAACCGCAACAACATCAGCGAGGAGGATCTGGAGAAGATGTCCGACGAAATGATGAACATGATGCACGAGACAGGTCTCGATGCACTCACGGACGGGGATGCCGATCCGCAGGAGATCCTCAACGGCACAATTGATGCAATGCCGAATTTCCTCCGCGGTCTGTTCGGCGGCGGCAATGCCTCCCAGTCCGGCTCGAACGGCTCCGGCGACCGTCCCGCAGGCGGCAAGGAACGCCGTTCCAAGGAGAGCCCCAAGCCCGAGAAAAAGAAGCGCCGCGAGGATGCCGAGTACAAGTATCTCGACAACTACTGCACGAATCTTTCCAAGCGTGCGGAGAACGGCGATCTCGACCGCATCATCGGACGCGACCGCGAGATTTCCCGTGCGATGCAGATTCTGTCGCGCCGCACGAAGAACAATCCCTGCCTGATCGGTGAGCCCGGCGTCGGCAAGACTGCAATCGCAGAGGGCATCGCGCAGCACATTGTTGAGGGAGATGCACCGTTCCATCTGCTCGACAAGAAGATCTATCTGCTCGACCTGACGGCACTCGTTGCCGGCACGCAGTTCCGCGGACAGTTCGAGGGCAGAGTCAAGGGTCTGATCGCTGACGTGCAGAAGGCGGGCAATGTGATCCTGTTCATCGACGAGGTACACAATCTCGTCGGCGCCGGTGATTCCGAGGGCTCCATGAATGCCGCGAATATCCTCAAGCCCGCGCTGTCCCGCGGCGAGATCCAGGTGATCGGTGCGACAACCTTCAAGGAGTACCGCAAGTACATCGAGAAGGATTCCGCGCTGGAGCGCCGTTTCCAGCCGATCACCGTCGTAGAGCCGACCGTCGAGGAGACCGCCGAGGTGCTCAAGGGCATCCGCGAATACTACGAGAGCTACCATCGCGTTCACATCAACGATACGATCCTGCGTCTGTGCGCCGTGCTGTCCGAGCGTTATATCACGGGCAGATTCCTGCCGGATAAGGCGATTGACCTGCTCGACGAGAGCTGCGCCTACAGAAGCATCCGGGCTCCCGAGCTCACCGAGCTTGACAAGGTATCCGACCAGCTCGAGCAGGAGACACAGAAGCTCAATGATCTGAGCGAGGAGGACACACCGGATTACGAGAAAATCGCTGAAGCGAAGTCGGTTGTATCCCGCCTGAAGGCACAGAAGTCCGATCTCGAGGCGAAGTGTGCCGATATTGAGGTTGCCGAGCAGGATCTGGCAGCCGTGATCGAGCTCTGGACGGGTATCCCGGCGAACAAGATTGCCGAGACCGAAATGGTGCGTATGCGCAATCTCGGTGACCGTCTGCGCTCCAAGGTGATCGGTCAGGACGAGGCAGTCGATGCGCTGGCGAAGTCCATCAAGCGCACGAGAGTCCAGCTCTCCGAGCGCATCCGTCCGGCATCGTTCATCTTTGTGGGACCCACGGGCGTCGGCAAAACCGAGCTTGTCAAGGTGCTTGCCGCCGAGCTGTTTGATGCCGCCGATCCGCTGATCCGGCTCGATATGACGGAGTTCATGGAGAAGCACGCCGTATCCCGTCTGGTCGGCTCGCCTCCGGGCTATGTCGGCTACGATGAAGCCGGACAGCTCACCGAGAAGGTTCGCCGCAAGCCGTATTCCGTCATTTTGTTCGACGAGATCGAGAAGGCGCATCCGGATGTGAT
>ONEQ01000094.1 GCA_900316885.1 uncultured Eubacteriales bacterium
TTGTTTTTCATATCCGCACGGACATTATACCACTGCTTTGGCAGCTCGCTTTCTTCGAGATAGATTTTGTAAGGGATCTCTTTGGACATGGGGATCATTCCTTTCAATAAAACTTTACCGCTTTTATGCGATATGTTACATTTCTATTATACAGTATCGAATAGGATTTGTCAAGTCCTGGGAGAAAAAGAAACTGCACTTAGGAGCTTCCGGGTAAACTGTGCTTTCCAGAGGACATAGCACGCCGCATCCTGCGCATCCGGCTTCTCCCCTGCCATGAGCGCCCGCAGGACACGGATCCCGGCGAGACGACAGGCATCCGGAACGGATTCGACGGGAACCGATACCGGTTTTTCACTGTCCGGGACAGCCGTCACGGAGACAGCAGGCGGATTGCCTTTTGCATCGAGGATCTGCATTTCCGCCGGATCCGGCGCGGCTTCCGTGAGCTGCAATCCCAGCCCCGGCGGGAGCAGAATCTCGGCTTCCTCGGGCTTGGCATAATCGTCGAGCACCCGGCTCATATCGATGCAGGGCGTGCCTGCCGGAAGCGCAAACCGCATGAGCGCGATGCCGACACGATCCTGATACGCGCTCAGAAATCCCGCCGTGGAGGTGGACGTAAAGGAGCACGTCCGGCTCCCGTTGTCCCGCATGACGGTGTAATCTGCATAACGCTCCACGCGGTAGGTGCAAATGGGCTCTGCCAGCGGCGTGAAGGCGCTCATGAGCGATCCCAGTGTATGGGCTAATCTGTCCGCATCCTCCAGAATGGCTGGATTCAGTCGTTTTCCCTCGGCGGCTCTCGCCTTCTCCGCATCGATCCCCGGGAAAAACAGGGCGTTGACCGTGACATAGGCTTTGGGGTCACCCCAGAACGGATCGTCCCCCGCAACGTCTCCGATATACCACCGGATGGCGCGGCGCTGTGATTCTGTCAGCATAGACCCTCCTTAACTGTGTCGCTTTTGCTTTCTTGCCTGCTTGATTTCGTACATCTGGTGGTCCGCATCCCGGATCAGCGTCTCGAAATCCGTGTTCTTTTCCAGCACCGTGCGGCTGACGCCGATGCTGGTGCTGATCTGATACGGCAGCCCGGAGTCTGCATTGTAGCGATGCAGAAACCCGACGATGCCCCGCACGAGTGCTTCGGCATCACATTCCCCGGGAATCACGGCGACCATCTCATCACCGCCAAACCGCACGCAGAGTGCGCTGTCCGGGCAATTCTCCCGCAGCGCCGCCGCAACGGTCGCGATGGCATGATCCCCTGCCGCATGACCGAAGCTGTCGTTGATTGTCTTGAGCCCGTCGAGATCGGACATGACGACCGTCAGGGGCAGATGCCTGTCCCCCTCCACTTCGCGCAGACGCTCGAAATCCCGGCTGAAGCTCATGCGGTTGCACAGCCCTGTCAGCGCGTCGTTCCGGTACATTTCCTGTATCTGGCGGATCAGATACTGCTGGTACTGCCGGTTGATGAAGCCGCCCAGACCGATTGACAGCGTGGAGACAACCTGCGGCAGCTTGCAGTAGTTGGTGATCTCATACTCCCGGAAATGGAAGCACATGTAGCCGATCGGGATGTTCATATAGTCCAGTACGCTGAAAATCAGCGGGTACTCCTCACACATGACGCGCTCCAGATGGGGGATGATCGCCTGCCGCGGCATTTCATACGGATGGTGATCCGGTGCATCGGTATCCAGAAAGACAAGCAGCGTGTCGTCGATCTGACAGGGCGCATCCGGGCTGAAATAGTCCGTGGAATAGTCGGTGCAGCGCATGTTCAGGAGACAGCACACATCCTGGAGCGTGTTGCCGTGAAAGGTGCGCTCTGACTGCTCCAGCGAGGAAAAGCTCTGCATCCGCTCGCACATTTCCGCCAGATCGCGGTTATCGTCCTGGTACCGGTAGAAGCGGTCATTGAAGCTGTGCGAATGTCCGAGATCCCGGATCTGCGCATCCCCGCGGCAGCCGCAAGAGCAGTTGAGCAGCAGCTCCGGCTCGACCGCATAGCTCCGGGAGGTGCCGGGATGCGCCATGCAGTCGATGACCGCTCGGCAGACGCTCTTGCTCAGACCCGAAACGCCGCAGAGCACTGAGGTCAGGCTCGGGGAGGAGAAGTAGATCTCGTCCATGCCGTCAAAGCCGGTGACGATGATATCCTCCGGGATGCGGACGCCGTGCTCAGTCAGGACATCGCAGACATTGAACGCCATGATGTCGTTGGCACAGATGATCGCATCCGGGAGCACGTCGCGGCGGACGAGCTGCTCGGCGGCAGCCTTGGCGGGCTTTGCCCAGAAATAGCCGAAGGAGATCATATCCGGCGTGACGGTGATGCCGTAATCCGCGGCGACCCGTTCAAACACACGCTGACGCTCCAGAGAGAACGGATTGTCCGGCGCACCGCCCAAAAAATGCGGACGCTTTGCATGATGCACGCCCAGGACATGACGGACAACCTTCTCAAACCCGGAGCCGTAGTCATACCGAACCTCGGAGCAGTGTGCATGCGAGCCGTCCACAATGACCACCGGTGTCCCGGCGTGCAGGCTCTTTTCGATGATCGCATCCGCGACTGTACGGCATTTGATTTTTTCATCCATCACGATCACAGCGTCGGAGTGCTCGTAGTCGATCAGATCGTACACGGCAGTCTCAGCGTTATACTGACTGTCATCCCAGTACAGATCGGAGTTGATATTATAGATCCACAGGCTGCAGTTCTCCCGTGTCAGGAGCTGGTTCAGCTCCGTGATAAACCGGGCGTTATCCGCGTCATGAAGCCTTGACATGCAAAGCGAAATGATTCGTTTTCCGTGCAGCATAGGGTCACCTCCGTATATTTATTATACAAATCCTATATACCAGTATAACACATCTTCCATGAAAAAGCAACAGATTCCGCCTGCATTTTGCTGTTTTGTCATCAGGAATTGACAAAACGGGTAAAATATGTTATACTAAGAGGTAAAGATCATGGATAACAGGGAGGTATTCCGATGTCAAAACAATTTCTGCTCATCGCATTAGCAGCGGCAATGCTGCAAAGTCCCCTGCATGCCGCGGCTGCCGGCAAAACGGAGGTCATCCGGCTCGATCCGCCGGCGGATATGGCGTCTGCGCCGACGATCGGGATGCTCTCGGTCTGCTGTGACAAGTCGATGAGCGGCAGTATCTTTGAGGTGCATCTGTACCAGGAGGAGGGTGATCTCCTGTACTATTCGTTTACCGCAAAGACCGGCAAGGATACGCAGGTGGAGTGCCCTTTTAAGAAGGACGGCGACTATCAGCTCATTGTCAAGCTCCCGCAGGAGAAGCTTCCGGACCGGAGATCCTATTGCTATGCATTCAGTGTGCAGGATCCCGATCCTGCCGATCATCCGTCGGATTTTGATGCCACGGAGCTGACGATGCGCTTTTCCGTGGATCCTTCTCTGGAGAGCGACCGCACCGACGAGCATCAGCCGGAGCTGAAAAACCGCACCTACAAGGGCGAAAGCACCTATAACTACGCCCGGAAGGCGTTCCTGCCCGGTGATGCCAATTCCGACGGCATTGTCAATGCCGAGGATGCGACAAGTATACTGATAGCGGCAGCGGCGATGGGCGTCAATCAGTCCCCAAAGCTTTCCTCGCTGGAAGCGGCACAGGGGGAGCTGAATGATGACGGGGTGCTCAATGCCAAGGATGCTTTGATTGTCCTGTCGTATGCGGCGGCAATCGGCGTCAACAGCTTTTCCGGCAATGCTGCGGAATTCGCCGAAAGCAGAAATATGCAATAAGTGGCGCAGAATATGCCATTGACAGTCTGATGCTTGTTATGATATAATAAATCAATCAGCAGATACACCGCGCGGGGAGGATCGATTCCTGTTCTGCGCGGTTTTTTTAAGGAGGTCATGCCATGCTGCCGTTTCAGAATCCGAAATTATCCCCTGCCGATCGTGTGCGGGATCTGCTTTCCCGCTTGACAGTTGAGGAAAAAATCGGGATGCTGTCCACACACAATCTGCCGGTGGAGCGTTTGGGGATCGGCGAATGGAATATCGGAACCGAAATTGCGCGGGGGCTTGTCAACCGTGATCCGTCGGAAACGTCAACGGTGTTTCCGCAGCCGATCGGAATGGCTGCCAGCTTCGACAAGGAGCTGCTGTATGAGGTCGGAAAAACTGCCGGACGCGAAGCCCGCGCCTACTATAATGAGAAGCAGAACACCGGGCTGATGCTATGGGGGCCGACCGTAGATCTCTCCCGTGACCCGCGCTGGGGACGCAACGAGGAGGGCTACGGTGAGGATCCGTGTCTGACGGGCGCGATGAGTGCGCAGTATACCAGGGGTCTGCGCGGCGAGGGCAAGGTCTGGGCAACCATCCCGACCCTCAAGCATTTCTGCGCGAACAACCACGAGCAGGAGCGCGGAACGGATAACGCCAATCTCAACCCGCGGCTCAAGCATGAGCATTACTATGCCGCCTTCCGGACGCCGGTGCAATACGGCGGGGCACATGCGGTCATGACCTCCTACAATGAGGTATGCCATGCGCCGGCGGTGATGAACCACGACCTGCAATCCGTCCTCAAGGACGAGTGGGGGCTGGGCTTTGTCGTGACCGATGCGATGGATTTCTCGCAGAACGTCATTATGCATGAGACATTCGATTCCCATGCCGCCGCGCTTGCCGCCTGTCTTCATGCCGGCGCGGATATCATGACCGAAGCCGATGACTGCGTCCATGCCGCAGCGCGGAAGGCGCTGGAGGAGGGGCTCATCACGGAAGCCGATCTGGATAGGGCAATCGGGAATCTGCTCGAGAGCCGCGTCCGGCTGGGGCATTTCGATCCCTCCACGCCCTTTGACAGCCTGACACGCGCGGATGTGAACACCGACGCGGACAAGGCGCTGAACCGCTGCATCGCGCAGGAGGGCATTGTCCTGCTCGACAACGAGACGGGATTTCTGCCCATTGATCCGCGGGCGTACCGGAAGATCGGTCTGTTCGGCAAGAATGCCGACTGCTGCCTGAAGGACTGGTACACGGGATATTCTTCTTACGAAGTGCCAGTGCGCCGTGCGCTGGAGGAATACGGCTGTGATGTGGTCTATGACATCGGCTGGGATATTATCAAGCTCAAAGCGCCGAACGGGAAGTATATCTGCATCGGTGAGGACAACTGCCTGTATGCGGATGCCGAGGAGGAAAACGCAGCGGAATTCTACCTCTGCGAGCACGACGATGACAACAAATGGACGAACCTCTGCCATGTCGAAAGCGGGCGGTTCCTCACCATCGAGGATTGTGTCATGAAGCTTGGCAAGCAGGAGGTCTACAGCTGGTTCACCGGCGAGACGCTGCATCTGGACTGGAACGAGCGCTATCAGGGGTGCATCTTTTCGGAATATCTCTGGGGCTGCCAGCTTACGCTGGACGGCAACAGCCGTGTGATCTGCCGGCGGAAGGCACGGCCGGATCCGTCGGTGATCTTCCACATGATCGAGGTCTCCGACGGCTGGCAGCGCATTGCGGCGCTTGCAAGGGTGTGCGATGCGGTTGTCTACTGCGGCGGCAACGATCCGATGCAGGTCGGGCGCGAGTGCTACGACAGAAAGAGCATCTTCCTGCCCCACACGCAGATCGAGCACCTCAGCGAGCTGAATACGGCGCTGGCGGATACGGATATTCCGCTGATTCTGGCGCTGATCTCCAGCTACCCTTATGCGCTCGGGAATGTGCGGGATCTGTGCGATTCGATCCTCTGGTCGAGCCATGCCGGTCCCGAGCTGGGACATGCCGTTGCCGATACGATTTTCGGTGCCAACAACCCTGCCGGACGGCTTCCGCAGACGTGGTATGCCTCCGACGACGATCTGGCGCCCATCGGTGATTATGACATTGCGGCAACGAAAATGACCTACCGCTGGTTTGACGGCGAGCCGGAATTCCCGTTCGGGTTCGGACTCAGCTACAGCCGGTTCGTCTATTCCGGTCTGCACACGGAGCTGACCGGCGAGGGGCTCCGCATTTCCGTGAACATCACGAATGATTCGGCATGCAACGGCGACGAGGTCGTGCAGGTCTATGCCCATGCGCAGGAGTCTCCCCTCCCCCGCCCGCTGCGGCAGCTCATTGCGTTTGAGCGCATCCACATCCCTGCCGGAGAAACGGTCACTGCGGAGCTGTTCGCGCCCATGCGCGAGCTGGAAATCTGGGATGTGACCCGGGAGCAGTTCTGCCTGCTGACCGGTGACTATGAGATTCTGGCCGGCGCGTCCAGCGCTGATATCCGCTGCACGGAAACCGTACACATCGAGGGGGAGATCCTCCCGTCGCGTGACATCCGGCATCCGGTGCGTGCGGAGCTCTGGGACGATCAGTTCTGCACGGAGATCTTCACCGATCCGGTTTCGGGCGAAACGCATGTGCGCGGCATGGGATGGCACAATCAGATCAGCCTGCGCGACTGTGATCTGGAGGGCGTCACCCGGTTCTTCATAGACGGTGCGGCACCGGTGGAAACGGCTGTCGTGAAGGTCTTTCTGGACAGCTCCGATGTCCCGTCTGCGGAGATCACGGTCCCGCCGTGTGACGGGTTCACGGATTTCCGGGAGAGCGCGGCACCGTTTGCGGGCAGCGGCATCCATACGATCCGCCTGACGTTCCCGCAGTATTTCTGCCTGCGGAGCTTCCGGTGCGAATAGGACAAGTCACACATTTGCGCGTGCGTCATATCATGTACTATGGACGGCAGGAAAGCCGATCCAAATACTTCCTCAAAGGAGATATGACTTATGAACGGATGCTTTGACGGTGGCTGCTGCTGGATCATTATCCTGATTCTCATCATCTTCTGCTGCGGCTGCGGCAATAACAACAACAATTGCGGCTGCAACAACAACAACTGCGGCTGCGGCTGCTGATCCACAGACAAAGGCTCCCCGGTGCAAACCGGGGAGTTTTTTGATGCCCTGAGCTCTGAGCAGACAGGAAACCCTCCGCCGGGTGACGGAGGGCTTGGTGTTATTTTTTCATGCAGCGCTTGTCGAACGACGGATTGCAGGCGTAGAAATTCCGTGCATCCATCCGATCCTGTACCATACGCATCGCTTCACCGAAAAATCAGGTTTAAACAAATTCAAAAATCCGGCGATATGCTGCGGAAAAGTTCCGGTTAATCCACGATTGCCGGGGTTGCGAAGGACCACATCTTCGGGTTCCAGTTCACCTCATAATGATACGGATCGACATTGGACGGTTCGAGATCCTCTACCAGATATGTAATATTATCCGCCAGACCGATGATGTTCTTCTTGTACTTCCCCTGCTCGTACTCGATGATGATTTCGAGCTGATTGTCATCGCGGTCCGCCTCGATGCTGCATCTGCCCTCGACCTGAAGAATGGTATCGTTGGTAATGCCGTTGATGACCGTAATGCGGCGGCTGCAATTGAAATTGTCCGCCTGCTGGGACAGATTGTACCGTGCCCGTTCTGCCTGTGAGCAGCCGGTTGTCCCCAGAAGGATCCCGCAGGCAGCCAGAAGCGCTGCACAGGAAATAACGACAGATTTTGTTCTTTTCATGATAAAAAGCTCCTTTCATAGTGAATTCGCCGCGGCGAACATGCGGTGGTGAATAAAGAAGAAGTCAGATCCACTTCCTATCACATCCAACCAATTTTAAGTATACACTATTTCTGTCGTTTTGTAAAGATCCTTCGGGGATTTCCGGGTGCAGACGTGAAATTTATTGCAGCAGCGCGATCAGTGCCTGCAAGGTCTCCCGCGGCAGATCCTCCGAGAGCATGATGCGGATGTAGTAGTCCTCTCGCTGCAACAGGAATGCCCGCTGGTCGCCCTGACGATACCACTCGTCGGTCAGGATGGCATCGGCGTCCGGTGCATCCTGGATCACCGCACGTCCGTCGAAATACAGCTGCTCCGGCGATGCATTGGTGTAGCTGATCGTGATAAACTGCGAACCGGGTTCGTCAGAGCCATAGTATAGATTTTCAAAGAA
>ONEQ01000079.1 GCA_900316885.1 uncultured Eubacteriales bacterium
GCGGATCGCCGCCCCTCCCTCCACCCACCCTGCGAGCAAGGGGGTTCCCCCTTGCATTCTCCTGATGCGGCGGAGTATGAACGTAATATCGGTCTTATGAGCGATTGAAGCTGACAGGCTCCTGCACATTTTTCAGGAAAATCTCCCGACTAAGGGGGAAAGACGAAAGTTCCATTCATGGGGAGATCGTGCCTAAAAGGGCGGGGTACGAAATGCATTGCAGCGACAACCGCACCTGTCACCCATCCCTGTTAATCTGCATCTCAGCTAAAAGGAGCTGGGTCTGTTATCCCAGGATACAGGACGTTTCGATCTGGATTTTAGATGTGCTTGCAGCTATGGAAAGCCTTGTAATCCCTGCATGATCTCTCCCTGACCGCCATAAGGAGAATGCAAGGGGGAACCCCCTTGCGAGCAGGGAGAGTGCAGAGGGGGGCAGCGATACGCCCCCCTCTGCTGGGGGCACGGGAGGCTATCCTCCCGAACAGACCAGGGTGGGGGCGAAGCCCCCATACAAAAGACCCGTCAAATTTTCCCGAAACGCTTGTAATTCCCATCCCATTGTGTTATAATAAAAAGTGTATGTATTTACCCGGAGGTGAATCCCCATGATAAACATCGGCAACGAATGGGATGCCCTGCTTGCGGACGAGGTCGAGAAGCCCTATTACCAGGCGCTCCGGCAGTTCCTGAAACAGGAGTATGCCACCCAGACGGTCTATCCCCCCATGAATGACATCTTCAACGCCCTGCGCTACACGACCTACAGCGCCGTGAAATGCGTCATTCTCGGACAGGATCCCTACCACGGCGAGGGACAGGCGCACGGGCTGAGCTTTTCGGTACATAAGGGCGTGCAGGTGCCCCCATCCCTGCGCAATATCTACCAGGAAATCTACAGCGATACCGGCATCGATAACCGCGGCGCGTGCGGCGAGCTGATTCCCTGGACAAAGCAGGGCGTGCTGCTCCTGAACACCGTCCTGACCGTGCGGGCAAATCAGCCGCAGAGCCACCAGCATAAGGGCTGGGAGCAGTTCACCGATTATATCATCCGGCTCCTGAATCTCCGCGAGGATCCCATCGTGTTCCTGCTCTGGGGCGCACCCGCAGGACGCAAGGCGGAGCTTATCACCAATCCCTGCCACCTTGTGCTGAAAACCACGCATCCTAGCCCTTTGTCTGCATCACGCGGCTTCCTCGGATGCCGGCATTTCTCGCAGACAAACCAATTCTTACAGGCGCACGGCTTTGCGCCGATTGACTGGACGATCCCAACACAGTGAGGTTATGACATGATTTATTCCTTTGAAGTATTCCCGCCCAAGGCAACCACCCCGGTGGAACAGGTCACCGGCTGCTTTGCGGCATTATCCGCATTGAAGCCCGATTTCATCAGCGTCACCTACGGCGCAGGCGGCGGCGTGAACGGCGGCAGGCTCACCTGCGAGCTCGCGGCACGCCTGAAAAATGAGTTCGGCATCAAGCCCGTCGCCCATCTCCCCTGCATCTCCTACACCAGGGAGGAAATTGCCGAGGTGCTTGCTATGTTCCGCGAGTACGGCATCCGGGACATCCTCGCCCTGCGCGGCGACAAGAGTCCCGACCGCCCCGCCAAGGAGGATTTCCGCTATGCATCGGAGCTTTGCAGCTTCATCCGCAGTCAGGGGGATTTCTCCCTCTACGGCGCATGCTACCCGGAGGTACACCCCGAAGCGCGGAGCGCCGCCGAGGATATCCGCCACCTGAAGGAAAAGGTGGATGCGGGCGCATCCCATCTCATCACCCAGCTCTTTTTCGATAACGAGAGCTTTTACAGCTTCCGCGAAAAGTGCGAAATTGCGGGCATTTCCGTGCCCATCGAAGCCGGCATCATGCCGGTCGTGAATGCCGCGCAGATCCAGCGCATGGTCAGCCTCTGCGGCGCATCGCTCCCGCGCAAGTTCACCGCAATGATGCAGCGTTTCGGGCATTCTCCCGAAGCGATGTGCGATGCGGGCATCGCCTATGCGGTCGATCAGATCGTCGATCTTGCCGCGAACGGCGTGGACGGCATCCACCTCTATACCATGAACAATCCGATCGTTGCACGGCGCATTACCGAGGCGGTTTCGGGGATCCTCGGCAGATGATCTCCCTATCGTCCGTTGACCGGGCGCAGGCGTTCCGCTATATGGGACACCGCGGCGATCCCGATGCACAGATGTTGAAAACCGCAGATTTCTGCGAAAAACGGCTGCTTGCCGCAAGCCGGCCGCGCTATGTCTATCTCGTCACCCCGCTGCGCTTCACCGATGCGGGCGTGATTTGTGAGGGCACCGCACTCACCCTCACCGGGCACGACATCGCCGCGCACCTGCAAGGGTGCAGCCGGGTGATTCTGCTCTGCGCCACGCTGTCTGCCGGCGCGGATACCGCCATTCGCATGGCCTCTGCGGAGGATGTGCTGGCGGGGATGATGACTGACGCCATGGCGTCTGCGCTGACGGAGCAGCTTTGTGATGCGGCTGAAGAGGAAATCCTTGCAAATTTTGCAGGATTTTACGCTACATGGCGGTTTTCGCCCGGATACGGCGATCTGCCGCTGGAAACGCAGGGCGATTTTCTGCGCACCCTGAACGCCGAAAAGCGGCTCGGCGTGACGCTCTCCCCCGGAGGGCTCTGCATCCCCACCAAGACTGTGACCGCGATCATCGGATTATCCGATAAGCCCGTCCCCAAGGGAAAACGCGGCTGTGCGGTCTGCAATCTACGAACCACCTGCCCCTATCGGGCGAAAGGAGCACACTGCAAATGAACCTGGGACAACAATTTTTGGTACTTGACGGAGGAATGGGAACGATGCTGCAGGCACGTGGCTTGCAGCTCGGCGGTGTGCCGGAGCTCTGGAACCTCGAAAAACCGGAGGAAATCACGGCGATTCACCGCGCCTACGTGGAAGCGGGTGCGGATGCGGTGTATTCAAACACGTTCGGCGCGAACCGCCTGAAAATGGCGCGAACCGGGCACACCGTGCAGGAGCTCATCCCGGCGGCGATTCAGAATGCACGCAATTCCGGGGCAAAATACGTCGCGCTCGACATCGGCCCCATCGGGCACATGCTCGAGCCGACCGGAACCCTCCCCTTTGAGGAGGCATACGACATTTTCCGCGAGGAGATCGAAGCCGGAAAGGACGCAGATCTGATCGTTTTCGAGACGATGAGCGACCTGCTGGAGGTGCGTGCGGGACTGCTTGCGGCACGCGATGCCGCGCCGGAAAAGCCGGTATTCGTGACCATGAGCTTTGAGGAAAACGGGCGCACCTTCACGGGCTGCTCGATTTCGTCCATGGCGCTCACCCTGGAGGGACTCGGCGCGGATGCCATCGGCGTGAACTGCTCCCTCGGTCCCGAGGAGCTTGTTCCCATCGTGGAGGAGCTCTGCAAATGGACGACGCTGCCGGTCATTGTCAAGCCGAATGCGGGACTGCCCGACCCTGTGACCAACGCCTACAACTTCACCCCGGAGAAATTCGGCGTCTGTATGCAGAAGTTTGTGAAACTGGGCGCGGTCATCCTCGGCGGATGCTGCGGAACAACGCCCGGTCACATCCGTGCGGTGCGGGAGATGCTGCAAACCCAGACCGTTGTGGAACGGCACCCCGTCATCCCGGCGGCAGTCTGCTCCGCGAACCAGACGGTCATCATCGACCAGCCGCGCATCATCGGTGAGCGCATCAACCCCACGGGCAAAAAGCGCTTCAAACAGGCATTGATCGAGCATGACATTGACTATATCCTCGGACAGGCGATCCAGCAGATCGACGCGGGCGCGGACATTCTCGACGTGAACGTGGGACTCCCGGACATTGACGAAACAGAGATGATGGTCTCCGCGGTCAAGGCGATTCAGGGCATCACGGACACGCCCCTCCAGCTCGACACGACCGATGCGAAGGCGCTCGAAGCAGGTCTGCGCATCTACAACGGCAAGCCGATCGTCAATTCCGTCAACGGCGAGGAGGAGTCCATGCAGAAGGTGCTCCCGTTGGTCAGGAAATACGGCGCGGCGGTCGTGGGTCTGACGCTGGATAAGAACGGCATCCCGAAAACCGCAGACGGGCGCTTTGAGATCGCAAAGCGCATCCTTGACCGTGCATTATCTCTCGGCATCCGCCGGGAGGATGTGTTCATCGACTGCCTGACCCTGACCGCATCGGCGGAGCAGGCGGGCGTCATGGAGACGCTCAAAGCCGTATCCCGCGTGAAAAATGAGCTGGGACTGCGCACGGTGCTGGGCGTATCAAATATCAGCTTCGGACTGCCGAGCCGAGAGCTTGTCACGCGCAATTTCCTGACGATGGCGCTCTATGCGGGTCTTGACCTGCCGATCATCAACCCCAACACGGAGAGCATGACCTCTGCCGTGCGTACCTATAAGCTGCTCGCGAACATCGACAAGAACGCGGTGGATTTCATCGCGCATTACGGCGCGGAAACAACCCCGGCACCGGCGGCAAAGCCCGCATCCTCCGGCATGACCCTGGGTGCGGCGATCTCGGCGGGACTGCGCTCCGAGGCGGCGGCGCTCACCAAATCGATGCTTGCCGACACGGAAGCAATGGTCATCGTCAACGAGCATCTGATTCCCGCCCTCGATGCGGCAGGCGCGGAGTTTGAAAAGGGCAAGATCTTCCTCCCGCAGCTCATTTCCGCGGCATCCGCGGCGCAGGGCGCATTTGAGGAGATCAAGACCTATCTTTCCGAACATTCCGACGGCACGGTGAACCGCGGCACGATCGTGCTGGCGACCGTCAAGGGCGACATCCACGACATCGGCAAGAATATCGTGAAGATTCTGCTGGAAAACTACGGCTATCAGGTGATCGATCTGGGCAAGGACGTCCCCTATGAGGATGTGGTGAAGGCGACCGAGCAGTATCATGCGCCGCTGGTCGGGCTGTCCGCGCTCATGACCACGACCCTCCCCTCGATGGAGGGCACGATCAAGCTCCTGCGGGAGCGCTGTCCGTGGTGTCAGACGGTGGTCGGCGGTGCGGTGCTCACGCCTGATTATGCCGAGAAAATCGGCGCGGATTACTACGCCAAGGACGCGAAGGAAACTGTGGATATTGCCAAGCGCGTATTTCAGAATTAAGCAAGCGATGCGAGTGCAAAACCAGCGTAAAGGAACTTGAATGGAGAATACAAAACAAAAACCCAAAAGAAAGCCTGCATGGGGACGAATCATCGTTACATTGGTGATGATTGTCCTGCTGGGCGCAGGCGTCACCAAGGGACTGATGATTTTCCGCGCCTACCACGATAATATCGAGGTCGAGGAGCCGAGCCGTGCGGATTATCCCGTGCGCGGCGTGGACGTGTCCCGCTATCAGGGGACGATCGACTGGGAGGTGCTCGCGTCGCAGGACGTGACCTTCGCGTTCATCAAGGCGACGGAGGGGAGCTCCCACCAGGATCCGCGGTTTGCCGAGAACTGGGAAAATTCCCGGAAAAGCGGCATTTATGTCGGCGCGTACCATTTTTTCAGCTACGATTCCAGCGGCGAAACGCAGGCGCGGAACTATATCGACACCGTGGGCATGACCGAGGGCACGCTCCCGCCCGTGGTGGATCTGGAATTTTACGGCGATTACTACGATGCGCCCCCCGACAAGCAGGAGACGCGCAAGACCCTCAATGCGCTGCTCATGGCGCTTGAAACGCATTACGGCAAAAAGCCGATCATTTATACCACGCCGCGGGCATATTATAGCTATATCCTCGGCGGCGGCTACGGGGAATATCCCCTCTGGATCCGCGACGTGCATGTCAAGCCCGTCGTGAACTGGACATTCTGGCAGTATTCCGATCAGGGGATGCTGGAGGGCTACGACGGACGGCAGGCGGATCAGACCGAGATGTTCATTGACCTGAACGTCTACCGCGGGACGATGGAGGGCTTCCTCCGGGAATTCCGCCTCCCCGCCCGGAAGCAGGGGGATTGACAGCAAAGGATGGAAGCATTTTCTGCGCCAATGGCGCAGAAAATGGGGGCGGCGGGGCGCAGGCAAAAACCCCCTCTTGCATTTTCCGTCAAACTGTGCTATACTAGAATCACAAGCAAATCCCATCAGAAACAGGAGGTTATGACCATGGAATTCATTGATAAGATCAGTGCAGGGCTCACCAATGCCGGCAGAACCGTTTCGCAGAGTGCGAAGAATTTCTCCGACACCAACAAGCTCAGAAACGAGATCAGCACCGAAAAGCGCAATATTCAGCAGAAATATGCCGAGATCGGACAGCTGTACTACGAGAAGTTCAACAACGATCCCGGATGCGATTTCTTCCCGGAGGTCGATGCCATCCTGACCTCGATGCGCCATATCGAGGCTCTCGAAGCCGAGATCCAGGAGGTGCAGAACCGCCGTCCGGAGCTCGTGACCGTCCCCGAGGGACGCATGGGCGATCCCTCAATCCGTCCGTCCGCGATGGTCTGCATGCAGTGCGGACAGTCCTACGACGATACCTCCATGACCTTCTGCTCCAACTGCGGACAGAAGCTCACCGCGCAGTATCCCACCGCCGCTGCCGCTACCCTCGCACCCAGCCAGACCGCTGCCGATGTGACCAGCACTCCGACCGTCACTCCCGCACCCGCACCGGAATCCCATGCCGTTCCCGATACCCCCGCAGAGCCCCCCAAGGCGGAGCCTGCAAAGCGCGTTTGCCTCAACTGCGGCTGTGTGGCAGCGGATGATTCGGTTTTCTGCGCACAATGCGGTACAAAGCTGGTATAAACCGTACATAAAATTACATCTGGTATAGTATTGAAAATAAACGTGTGAGAAAGCAAAATAGCGCGATACTGCCGCTTTTTCGGCGGCAGTATCTTCTATTCATAATCAGTTCACAAAAACATCTTGTAAAGTTTACGTTTTTGTGGTATAATTTAAAGGCGTGAAAATACAAACGGTATTCCCGGAACGGAGGTGATGCAGATGGAGCGGAAACAGATTCATATTGCTGTGCTGATTTCAACGCTGGACGAGGAGTACCAGAACGGGATTCTCAGCGGTATCCGGCATTTTTGCAATGACAACGGCATGAGCATGGTGGTATTTGCCGCGTTCGGCAATACCGGCAACGACCTGAGCCATGATATCGGCGAGTACAACATCTTCACCCTTGCGAACCTCAGCCGGTTCGACGGTGTGATCCTCGTCGCCAATACCATTCAGGATGCGGACAGCATGGAGAAGGTCATCGAGCGCGTGCGTGCATCCGGCATCCCCGCAGTCTGCATCGACAGGGACGTCGAGGGCATGGACTTCATCGGCATCGATAATGAGGGCGCGATGTATGCCATGATGGAGCACTTCATCGTCCATCACAAGTTCACGAAGATCAACTACATCTCCGGACCGGACAACAATATTGAGAGCACCCAGCGCCTGCGGGCATACCGGAGAGCGCTGGAGGATCACGGCATCGATATCGAGGAGGAGCGCATCTACAAGGGGCACTTCCTATCGAAGGACGGCGCACTCGCCGTGGAGAAATTCCTCGATTCGCCCCTCGGACTGCCGGAGGCGATCGTGTGCGCGAACGATAATATGGCGGTTGCCGCCATGAACACGCTGATCCAGAATGATGTGCGCGTGCCGCAGGATGTGGCGGTTTCGGGCTTTGACAATACCCTGAATGCGCGGAATTATTCGCCCGCGCTGACCTCGGTCAAGCGGCCGCTGCGGCGTGTCGGGATGCTGGCGTGCGAGAAGATTCTCTCGCATCTCAGGGGCGAGCCGATGCCCCGCGAGACGATCCTCAAGACGGAATGCTGCTTTTCCCAGAGCTGCGGCTGCAATCACGAGCGGCTGATGCATACCGACGAATTCAAGCGGTATAATTATAATGTGCTGGAATTCTTCATGGCGGACATTGCGCTGTCGAGCCGGATTTCCTCGGCGCTGGCGGAATGTGACAATATCGACGATTATGTGGCGGAGCTGCGCCGGTTCGTGCCGGAATTCATGTGTGACGAGTTCTACCTCTGTCTCTGCGATACATGGAAGCAGGGGCTGATGGCGGAGGATCCGGAGGACAATGACCTGATGCATGCCCTGGCGCCGGAGCATTACATCACCGAGGGCTTCGGTGAGACGGCGATCGTGGCGCTTGCCTACAAGGACGGCAAGTATTTCGAGGTGCCGGAGTATCCCATTGAGGAGATGCTCCCGGGGCTGTTAGATGAGACAAATATGCCGGGCTGCTACTATTTCATGCCGCTGCATTTCCGTGAAAAGACGATGGGCTATCTGGTGATGAAGAACAGCGCGTTCCCGTATGCGAGCAAGCTGTTCCATAACTGCGTGATGAACATTGCCAATTCCCTGGAGAATGTGCGGAAGATCATCTGTCTGGACCGCGTGACGCACAAGCTGAACAACCTGTACACTGTGGACAATCTGGCGAAGATCAACAACCGCAACGGCTTCCGGATCAACACACAGCACATGTATGATTACTGCATCGAGAACCAGATTCCGGTGATGCTGATGTTCCTGGACATGGACGGGCTGAAGTCGATCAACGACAATTACGGGCACAAGGCAGGCGATGCGGCGATTGCGGCGATGGCGGATGTGCTGCGGAAGGTCTGTGTGAGCGGCGAGGTATGCTGCCGGTTCGGCGGTGATGAGTTCATCATCTTCGCGGCGGACTACACGGAGGAGGAAGCGGAGTATCTGAGTGAGCAGATCGAGGAGCTTCTGAAGCGGAAGAACAGCGGCGGCGACGCGGACGAGGAGCGCAGGCGGACATGAATCTGTTCCAGCTCGTCACGCAGGCGGATAATGTGATGTACGAGCAGAAAAAGCGAAAAAAAAAATCTAAATATCTGAAAAACTAAAAAAGGGGGCAGCAATGCCCTCTTTTTCAGTTATTTCCATCAATAACGGGCATCATGCGGCGCATACTATGGCTGTGAGCCATGTACCGCGTGATCTCTGTGAGCCGCCGGTGCAAAGTGCGGCTCACAGAAAAGAGGGAAACCGCATGAACCGAAACCACATCATGGACAAGATTCTGCTGTCGCTGCTGATTATCGGCGGACTGAACTGGGGTCTGGTCGGGCTTTTCGAGTTTGATCTGGTCGCATGGCTGTTCGGCGGAGCGCAGTCGCTGCTGAGCCGGATGGTGTATATTCTGGTTGCGATCTCGGCTGTCTGGTGTTCGACGCTGCTGTTCCGGATTGGCGAGGATACCCGTGAGGGGATCCGTGCAATCGGCTGATAGCGCATAAAAAATGCCCCGTTCCTTCGTGAGTTCAGGAACGGGGCTTATGTTTGCTCAAGATCAGTTGTTCAGGAGCTTAGCCAGGTGAGCCTTCTTTCTGGCTGCGGTATTCTTGTGCAGCAGATTGTGAGCGCAAGCCTGGTCAACGCGCTTGATAGCGGTCTTAACAGCAGTCTCCTTATCAGCAGTATTGTTTGCTGCTGCGAGCTCTGCCTTCTTGATCATGGTCTTGAGATTGGACTTTCTAGCCTTGTTAGCCTCAGCCTTGGTCTTGTTGACCTTGACTCTCTTCTTCGCGGACTTGATATTCGGCATTCTTGGGGCACCTCCTTGTTTTGATTCTGGCGGATGTATATTACATCCCATGCGGCATAAAATATGAAAGCAGTGAGACACAGCTGCTTTCGGGCGATGCGGTCGCCCGCGCATAGTATGCCGTTACTATACCTACATTGTATTATACCATGGATCTGTGGAAAATGCAAGAGGTTTTTTCGCGAAAAATACAAATTCTTTTTTTCAACAATTTTTGGCGATATGACGAAGGGGGGCGGGGGTGCGGTGTATGGGGGCTTTGCCCCCAGCATGGGTCTGTTCGGGGGGATAAGCCCCCG
>ONEQ01000218.1 GCA_900316885.1 uncultured Eubacteriales bacterium
CTTGATGTGATTTTCAAGGAGGATTCTGCCCACGCCAGAAAAGACAATTCTCCGCTTAATATGAATATTCTCCGTAAAATGGCTCTTTCTCTTCTGAATGAAGCAAAATATGGTCGTCTTAGTAAAAATAAGATGAGATTTAAAGCAGCCCTTGATCCTGATGTCCTTTTGAATATTCTTCTTGCTCATGGAAAGTAAATGCTGTTGCCCTGTAGGCTCTTGAAAAATCTATTGACATCTCTATGCACATGGTGTATAATAAATATGTAGAAGATGCCGCCTGTCGGAGACGCTTTTTTAGATTAAGTGTACGAAGATGAGGGAGAAACAGATACTGCAAGTACAGAATCGGAGTATTCAATATGAAAAAAATACGCAAAGTCTTGGCTGTAATTGCTGCTGTGATACTCGCAGCGGCTTCTATTACTGCCGGTATTGCATTTGTCGCAGAGCGAATCGAGGAATGGAAGACTCGCAGCACGGAACCCAAACACAAGCCTTATGGAATTTACGAGCGCTTTATCAAGAGACCGCTGGGTTGCTTTCTGAGTACCGGTGCGCTGATTCTGCTGAGTCCGATTTTGGCTGTCACAGCGCTGCTTGTCCGTCTGAAGCTGGGTTCACCTGTCATCTTTACACAGGAACGCCCCGGCAGGAACGAGAAGATTTTCCGGCTTTACAAATTCAGAACGATGACAGATGCACGGGATGAGAACGGTGAGCTGCTCCCCGATGCGGTGCGACTCACTACATTCGGCAAGGCACTGAGAGCAACCAGCCTTGACGAATTGCCTGAGCTTTTCAATATCATCAAGGGAGATATGGCTGTTGTGGGACCGCGGCCGCTGCTGGTACAGTATCTGCCGTGGTATTCCAAAAAACAGGCACACCGGCATGATGTAAGACCCGGTCTGACTGGCTATGCGCAGGCGCATGGACGCAATGCGGTTGCATGGGATGACAGGATTGATCTGGATCTGCACTATGTCGATCATATTACGTTTGCAGGAGATGCAGGCATTATTTGTGATACTGTAAGGACAGTGCTTGCAAAGGAAGGTGTCCATTCTGAAACGTCTGCAACCATGGAGAGCTTTGTAGATTATTGCAGGGAAAGAGGGCGCAAGCCGGAAAACAGCCGGCTTAGCGGCTGGGAAAATGCCCCTCAGCCTGCTTTCAGAAAGTGAGGAAAAAGGCATGTGGGATCCGAAGTATCTCTCGGAATTGAATGAAAAAAAAGCAAAAGCCAAAGCCGGAGGCGGAGAAAAGAGAATTCAGGCACAGCACGGCAAGGGAAAGCTGACGGTGTGGGAAAGAATCGACTACCTTTTCGATGAAGGCTCCTTTCAGGAGGTTGGCTCTTTGGTGGAATCCCGTTTTACGGACTTTGGGATGGACAAGAGAAAGCTCCCCGGGGACGGTGTTGTGACCGGCTTTGGTACGATCAACGGCGAGCCGGTCTATGTGGCAGCGGAGGATTTCACCGTGATGGGCGGAACCTACGGCGAATACCATAGCAGGAAGATTGTTCGGATCATGGATATGGCATATCAGTCCAAAGCGCCGTTTATTACGATCAATGATTCCGGCGGAGCCAGAATCGAAGAGGGCATCTCCGCATTGGACGGCTACGGGGATATGTTTTTAAGGCATATGCGTGCATCCGGAAAGATTCCGCAGATTGCAGTCGTTATGGGACCCTGTGCCGGCGGTGCCTGCTATGGACCGGCGCTGTGTGATTTCGTGTTTATGGTTGAGAAGACCAGCCAGATGTTTCTGACAGGTCCGGCAGTTGTAAAGACGGTGATGGGAGAGAATATCAGCACAGAGGAGCTGGGCGGCGCCGACAGCCACAGTGCTTTGAGCGGTGTCGCACATTTCAGGTATCCGTCCGAATATGAATGTCTTGACGGGGTGAAAAGACTGCTGACATATCTCCCGAAGAATTATCGTGAAAAACCGAGAAGGATTATCGGAAAAGCCCGGGATGATTCCGACCGGCTGCAGGAGGTCGTATCGGACAATCAGCGCCGCGGATATGATATTCACGGTGTGATCGATCTGTTTGTGGATGAGGGCTCTTTCTTTGAGGTGCATAAGGATTTTGGAAAGAGCCTGGTTGTCGGGTATGCAAGGCTGGATGCAGAGGTCATTGGGATCGTTGCATCGAATCCGCTGGTGCTTGGCGGATCCCTGGATATTGATTCCAGCGAAAAGGCAGCGCGGTTTATCCGCTGCTGTGACTGCTATGGGATTCCGCTTCTGACACTGATTGATGTTCCCGGGTTTATGCCCGGCTCAAAGATGGAGCACAGCGGGATCATCCGGCGCGGCGCAAAACTCCTGTATGCCTACTGTGAGGCGAGTGTGCCGAAGGTCAGCCTGATCCTGCGCAAAGCCTATGGCGGCGCCTACATCGCCATGAACAGCAAGGGCGTGGGAGCGGATATTGTCTATGCCCTGCCCATTGCCCAGATCGCTGTCATGGGCGCTGAGGGTGCGGTAGACATCGTGTATAAACGTGAGCTGGGAGCTGCAGAGAATCAAGCGGCTGTCAGAGCACAGAAAATCGAGGAGTATAATGAGACATTCATGTCGCCGTACATCGCCGCACGGCTGGGAATCATTGATGAAGTAATCAGCCCGGAGGATACCCGCCGGAAGATCCGGTCTGCATTTGAGAGCCTGAGCTCTAAGGAACGCAGTGACATCAGCTATAGCCACGGAAACATCCCGCTTTGATGGAGGCACATCATGAAGAACATAGTGATAATCGGTGCAGGTGATCTTGGAAAAGAGGTCGTCTGGCTGATCGAGGATATTAACAGAGTCCGCCCTGAATATGTGATCCTTGGCTTTCTGGATGATAATGAAGCCAAAGACGGCAGGGAATTTTATGGGTACAGAGTCCTTGGCGGTTCCGATCGGTTGGAGGCAATCGCAGAAAAAACGCCCTTGTGTGCTGTGATCGCAATCCAGGACGGAACTGTCAGAAAAACGATCCGGGAAGCGCACAGCGGATTTACTGCATGGGAATCCATCATTCACCCTGCTGCTGTAATCGCCCCATCAAGCACCGTTGGAAAGGGAAGCATTGTATTTCCGCATGTTACCGTATCTGTAGACACGACGCTCGGAGCGTTTGATCTGCTCTATATTAATGCGGCAGTCTGCAATGACTGCAAAATCGGGGATTATGTTTCTGTGATGTCCGGGGCATCTGTATCGGAGAGAGCAGAGATCGGGGACGAATGTTTTCTGGCAGCAGGAAGTACCGTATATCCGCATAAGCGACTTGGATGCAGGGTGAATGTCGGAGTCGAGGCTACAGCAAGCAAGGACTATACGGACGGGGCTGAAGTCAGTGAAAAGGGGGCTGGTTTTTCTCTTTTCAAGTAGGTCAGCGGGACAGACAAAATCAACAATATGAGGTGGATATGAAAGATATAATCATTGTGGGAGCGAGTGGCTTTGGCAGACAGATGCTGGATCTGATCGCTGTTATCAATCAGGTGGAACCGACATGGAATATATTGGGCTTTCTCGATGACAATCTCCATGCCCTGGATGCGTTTGATACCGGATATAGGGTGCTGGGGAAGATTTCCGACTGGGTTCCTTCAGAAAACGAGCAGTATGTACTTGCCATTGCAGCGCCGAAAACCAAGGAGAAGATTGTGCCGATCCTCAAGGAAAAAGGAGCACGGTTTGCAACAATTCTTGCGCCGACAGTCAAGTTCGAGAAGCGCGTTGTGCTTGGTGAAGGCGTGGTGATGTTCGGCGGAGCAGCTGTCTGCTGTTCGCTCCGTCAATCTCGGCTGCCTCGATCAGATCCGGAGAGATGTTCTGAATCCCGGCGATGTAGATGACCATCATGTAGCCGATGAGCTGCCAGTTAAGTAGCATGATGAGGCCGGCGTAGCCGAATTTCCAGTCCGCGCTAATAGTGGTGGCATAGTGCGAAAGCACGGCGTTGATCATGGTCTGCCAGGTATAACCCAGCACAATGCCGCCGATGAGGTTCGGCA
>ONEQ01000122.1 GCA_900316885.1 uncultured Eubacteriales bacterium
CGTCAGTGCCCCAGGTTGCACGGCACTTTGCCCAGCTCGCATCCTCGTCCTCGAGAATACAGAAGCCAGCGGGCGTATAGTAGTGAACGGAAACCGCCATGCGGTTTGCCGGATCGTTCGGCATCTTGAACAACGGGTCGCAGGTGCGGTCAAAGCCCGTGTTATAGCCGGAAATCAGCAGGTGACGCTTGGGATTGTTGCCGCCGGATGCACGGATCACATCCACGAACTTCTGGTTGACCTTGTTGCACAGTGCATAGGACTGCTCCTTCTGTGCCTGCGTGCCGCTCCACGGATTCCAGATGGACTCCCAGCCGAGCTCCTCGTTCTGGGACTCGAACATCAGGTGATCGTCGTAGTCCTCGAACGCCTTGGCGATCTGGGTCCACATGATCTCATAGCGCTTCATGCAGCCTTCCTCATCCTCCGGGAACTTGTTTACCCAGCCATTATCCCAGTGGATGTTGATGATGCAGTACATATTGGCGTCAATGACCCAATCCACGATCTGCTGCACGCGGGCAGTCAGCTCCGGATCGATCGTGTAGGTGCCGTCGTCCTTCATGCGGTTGGACCATGCCACCGGCACGCGGACAACGCCGAAGCCCTCGTCAGCCATACCCTGGATCATTTCCTTGGTGACGGTCGGGCTGCCCCAGGAAGTCTCATAGGCATTCACGGAACCGTCGCTGTACTGTGCGATCCAGTCGCCGCATGCCTCCATGGTATTGCCGAGGTTGATGCCGATTCCCATTTCATGCACAAGCTCCGTTGTCGAGATGTCGCGCATGCCGCCGTTCTTTGCCGGTGCGGCATTTACCCCTGCGCTCACCATCGAGCCGAGTGCCATAATGCCTGCGAGAAGTGCTGCTGTTACCTTTGTCTTCATCATGATAAAAACCTCCTGTTATTTTGTAAACACAAACGATTCTAAATCGAATAGCCACCTGTTGTCAAACATTGCCGATGCCCAGCCGCGTGCGGAATGTTCGATGCGGAAGAACACCGCATGGCGCCCTGTGACGGGTCTGAGCTTTGCGGTGTAGACGCCGTCATGCGTCTCCACCGGGCAGATGCCGATCTCCTCGCCGTCCTCCCAGTCGAGGAGAATATGAATCTCGGAGAATACCCCGCCGCCGCGGAGCTTGAAGGAAACGGACATTTCCGACATGGAGTAATCCTCTCCGAAGTCAAAATACTTATATCCGATCACGCACCCGGTACGAATCTCCGTAACCATGCGCGTGAATACATCCCGCTGCGCGACGAAGCACCCGCCCTTGAGCACACAGGCAATATCCGCCGGCGTGATCTCGAAGGGATTCATGGACTCCTGAAATCCGAGGGATGTCATTTCCACCTGCGGGATCGTGCCGTCCGGCAGGATCTCCACACGCTCCGCACAGGCGCGGCGCGACATGATGGTGTTGTTCGTCATGCGGTGATAGAAGATGTACCACTGTCCGTTCAGACAGCAGAGAGAGCCGTGATTGTTCCCGGCGGGATAATCCTCCCCGTTGCGGATGATCGTCCCCTTGCGGACAAAGCCGCCGTCCGGACGGTCGGAAACGGCGTAATTCAGGTCACATCCGTTCCGCGGCGAATAGATCAGGTAGTATCTCCCGTGAATTTTCCGGGGCGAACTTGCCTCAAAAAAATCGTCCGGAGCCATCCCCTGCGGGATCAGATCGGAACGGTAGGAGCCTTTTTTAATCGTAAACATATCCGGTTCCAGCTCACCGAAATGGCTGCGCTCGTAACCGTAGTAGATGTAGGTGCGTCCGTCATCATCCACCAGGACGCCGGCATCATTGAAGATGCCCTCGTCTCCTGCATCCGCATCGTCATAGACATAGCGGGAAAGGAGCGTAAACGGACCCTCCGGTCGGTCGCTGACAGCAACGCATCCCTTGGAGCCGAGAATGTAGGCGTAGAGATAATATTTCCCGTTCTTCTCCACGACATCCGGCGCATAGAGCTCACGCGCGGTCCAGTCGGTATCGGTCTTGTGACCGTCCGTGTCGCGGGTGGAAAAGCTCACGCCGTGGCAGGTCCAGCGGTTCAGGTCAGAAAGCGGCGCGGACCATACCTTGAGCTTGTAATCGCAGAAGCTCTCGGAGCCGGCACGGTCATGCGAGCCGTAGAGATACACACGATTACCGAATACACGCGGTTCCCCGTCCGGGATGTACTCCCAGAGCGGCAGGAACGGATTTGCCATACGCATACCCCCTTGCATTCCGCCTCGTTCTATGCTATAATAAGGATAGCACATCCTTGATCTGATTGCAAGAAGAAATCCGACACGAAACCGGACAAATCTGCCATGGAGGTGATCTGATGTTCCGAATGCCCCTGGAAGCCTTCACCCAGGATGAGAGCTTCCCGTTCTTCATCCAGTTCGGTGAGCACGAGGAATCCATGTATCTGCACGGTCACGACGCCTATCTGGAGCTGGTGATCGTCCTGACGGGACATGCTGTCCATGTGGTGGACGGCGAGCGCTACCCGATCCAGAAGGGCGATGTATTCGTGATTGGCGAGGAAACCGAGCATGCCTACGATCAGCCGGAGGATTTCAAGATCTGCAACATCATGTTCCGCCGCCGGTTCCTCGATCTGACGGCGCTGGACATTGCCGGCACACCGGGATTTCAGGCGCTGTTCGTCCTTGAGCCGCAGCGTTCGCGGAATACAGGCTTCACCAGTCACCTGAAGCTCCTCCCGGACGAGACAATGCAGATCGACGACATGCTGCACCGGCTCCACAGCGAATACCTCGGCCATGCCCCCGGCTGGCAAACGATGGTGCGTGCGGAATTTCTCCGTCTGGTCGTGACCCTCTCGCGGCTCTACGACACGAACCGCATCAGCTCCAATGCCGGCATCGTCAAGCTTGCCCCCGCGCTGGCGCATATCGAGGCGCATTACCGGGAGGATCTGACGGTTTCCGAGCTTGCGTCGCTTTCGCACTACTCCGACCGGCAGTTTCTGCGGCTGTTCAAGGAAGCAACAGGCTGTCTGCCGCTGCAATACATTGCACGGCTCCGCCTGAAAGCGGCATGCGGCTTGCTCAAGGATACGGATCTGTCCATCACGGAAATCGCCTCACGCTGCGGCTACACGGACAACGGCTATTTCAGCCGCCTGTTCCAGCGCGAATACGGCACCACACCCAAAAACTATCGCAGACAATAAAAGATCCCCCATTGCGGGGGATCTTCTTATTTAATGTAATCCAGCTTAGGATGATACCAGCTGTAGCCGTTCCTGCCGCGCTTCTTGACATCATACAGGGCAAGATCCGCACAGTGCTTGAGGAGCTCAAGACTCTCGGCATCCTCCGGGTAGCACGCCGCACCGGCACTGAAGCTCAGCCGGAAATTCGCGTTCTTTTTGGGATCCTCCGTCGGCTTGACCGCATGGACATCGCGGGTCATGCTGTCCAGGATCACCGTGACCTCCTGCTTCGATGCCGTATCCAGCAGTACCACAAATTCATCTCCGCCGTAGCGGGAAATGAACCCCAGCTCGCTGAAATGCTTCTTGAGAATGTTCGTGAATTCGATCAGAATCCGGTCGCCTGCATCATGCCCGAACCGGTCATTGACCTGCTTGAAATAGTCCACGTCGAAGAACAGCAGCATCGCATCTTTGCCGGAGCGCGTCAGCCGCTGCTCGGCGGCATAGTCAAATGCGCGCCGGTTCATGACAGAGGTCAGCGAATCGTGGATGGAGAGCTGTTCGAGCATCTTCTTCTCCCGCGTACTCTGCCGGTACATAATCAGGATCAGCATCAGCGTCACCAGCAGGAGCACGCTGATGAAGATCAGCACATAGTTCCGAAACCGGCTCATCGTTGTGGAAAGCGCACTCCGGGGAATCCGCACGACCACAAACCAGCCGGGCATATCCGTGATATTGGAATAGATCTGCGTATACGCCGTGTTCCCGATCCTGTAGCCGAAACTCGCTGACGGTTCACCGCACAGCATTTTGGAATGCCACTCGTTATATGCCGCCTTGTCGTCGGGGTTAATATCGCTCATGACTAGATAGGCGTTCTCCCAGCTTCCGATCGAGTAGACGTTCTCCCCCGCACACTGGATGATATTCGCAGATGCGGCGTTCATCAGCCAGATCTCCGTCTCTTCCTCGAACGATTCGCTCGCGGCGATATTCTGAATCTCCGCCAGCGGATAGGTCACGAACATCCATCCGTGCTCATCGCTGTGATAGGTGAAATCCGTGAACATCGTAAATACCGGCTGTCCGGTCATCCCGGAACGGTAGGGCGCGGAGATGGAAACCGGATCCGCCAGAACTGCCGTGGAAAGCAGATCCCACTTCTCGAATTCCTTCAGCTCCTGCTCTGACGCATAGATCTTCCTGTCCGCATCAATAAAACCGATGCTGACATAGCTCCCCTCCCGGTGATCGGACAGCTCCTTGTAAACATCCGCCGGTGAATTGAAATTCTGCGCAGACAGAACAGATGCCATATTCTGCGCGGAATCGGTCATGTAGCGGATAGAGCTGTTCATCTTCTCCGTCATGAGCTTGCAGATCTCCGAGGAGAGCCGCTTGTCATGCTGGTTCATCAGCGCATTGAAGGAGGCAATCATACCTGCAATTGAAAGCGAGAACACAACCAGACACGCAATCATCGTCGCAACCAGCGAAAGACCGGTTTTGATAAAATACTGCTCTTTTTTCTGTTTCATATGCTTCCTCAGTTGTGGACAAGCACCTTCTGCACCTTCACAGAATGGAGTGTTTCATCGTTCACCACAACGACTCCCATATCCACAAATTTAACGGGCATTGTCTTTCCGTTGATAATCTGCATGGCTGCCTTCACGCCGTCATGGCTCATGTCATACTGCCGCTGTACGATGGTGGAGGCATCGAAGTCCGGATTCCGGATGAGCCGCATGATCTCATCGGAATAGTCAAAGCCCACGATGCCAATGTCCGTCCGCTCATTCTCCTCGAGCGCCTTGGCAAGCCCCGCCGTCGTGCAGTCGTTCGTGCCGAATACACCGGTAATATCCGGATACTCCTGCATCAGTGCCTCCGCATAGGGGACGGTCTCCTCCGCAGTACCCTCAAAACAGCGGATGTCCTGAATGATCTTCCAGCCCTGCGGCGCATTCTGCGCCCAATACTGGAAAAATCCCGCAAGCCGTTCGTTGATGGTCTGCGAGGTGGTCGTACAGACCATGACGCCGATCCGCACAGGCGACGCATCGTCATACCCCTTGCGGTGCATGAGGTCAATCATCTCCGCAGCGGCATTCTGCCCGGCGATCAGATTGTCCGTCATATAGCAGATATTGTAATCGTCTGTATTGGCGGTCGTATCGATCAGAACGACCGGGATTCCCTTGTGATACACCTCGGAAACCTTGGGAGCAAGCCGCACGGAATCATCCGGCGCGATGAGGACTGCATCCGCCTTTTTCTTCACACAGTCATCCAGAAGCTCCGCCTGGAGATCCCAGTCCGATTCGGCGTAGGTACCGCTGTAATAGATGTTGCAGTTGTAATCGTTCCCGGCAGCCTTGGCACCGTCCAGTGTGACCCGCCAGTAATCGCTGTCCAGATTCTTGACAATGATGTAGAGGTTCCTGCGACCCGCCCGGATCTCCGTCAGCGGCGCAAACGACGGCGCCAGCTTGGTCTTGCGCTCGGTCACGCCCGCTGTATTCTGCGCACAGGAACACATCAGAATCGCAGCACAGCACAGCAGCCCCATGAGCTTTGTCCGCATCTTTCGCTCCCTCCCTTCTCATTACAATTATACCTATTATACCATATTGCTCTCCGAAATGCAAGGGCTTTTTGTGAATTATGTGAGTTTTTTACTTGTCCGTCCATTTCCGGCGGATATGCATTGAAATTTGTATCCTATGCGCATTTTTCTATCGCTAAAGATGTATTGGATTTTTCACAATTTGTACTAAACTTCTTCAAATTGTCCACTCAACATTCAGAATTGCAGTTGCTTTTTGAATAGATTTCGTGTAATATAATAATAAAGTGTGAACTAGTGAAGCAAAGTTGTGAATATCTACCTGTACATGAAGCGGTTCAAATGACCGCTTATAACAGGACAAATTTTGATAGACCGTATATCACACCAGAAGACGAATGACAAGGAGGAATTGTTATGAAACGCAAACTGACTGCCATGCTTGCAGCCATTGCCTGCACCGCAGGACTTGCAGCGACCTCGATGGTCGCACATGCGGAAAACCCGATTGTACAGACATCCTTTACCCCCGACCCGGCACCGGTCATCTTTGGCGACGAGCTGTATGTGTTTACCGGCTGCGACCGTCAGGGCAACAATGACTTTTATTATATGACCGGCTGGCAGTGCTTCTCCACGAAGGATATGAAGAACTGGACCGACCACGGCAGAATCCTCGAGGACACCAGCTTCGACTGGTGCGGCAAGAACGATGCTTGGGCTTCCCAGTGCATCGAGCGCAACGGCAAGTATTATTTCTACTTCACCACGACCAACAAGGCAGGCGGCGGACGCGCGATCGGCGTTGCGGTTGCGGATAAGCCCGAGGGTCCGTATAAGGACGTGCTCGGCAAGCCCCTGTGCGGTCCGAACTGGGACTACATCGACCCGACCGTCATGATCGACGACGACGGGCAGGCATGGCTGATGTTCGGCAACCCGACCTGCTACTATGTCAAGCTCAAGGAGGACATGGTGACCCTCGACGGCGAGATCAAACACTTCGAGATGAACTCCACGCAGTTCGGTCCTCCTGCCGGTCAGCACAGCACCTCCTACGGCGAGGGTCCGTGGATCTACAAGCGCGGCGACCGCTACTATCTGGTCTATGCAGCCTTCGTGGACGGCTTCGGCGGCGAGAGTATGTGCTATTCCACTGCACCCACCGTTACCGGTCCGTGGACATACGGCGGCGTGATCCAGCAGGGCTCCAACTGCTTCACGACCCACGGCGGTATCATCGACTACAAGGATCATTCCTACTTCTTCTATCACAAGAACGGTATTCCGGGCGGCGGCGC
>ONEQ01000086.1 GCA_900316885.1 uncultured Eubacteriales bacterium
CCAAATCTATGATTTGGTGCTGATCGCTTATGCAGGGCAAGGAAAAGATGCAAACAGACGGCGTACTGAGCCGTCAGGCGGTCTTTGTGCGGTGTTGCCAAAAGTAACTAACAGGAACAGGAGGTGCCATCGTTGCTCAGCGGCATCAGTAAACTGGATTTGAAACGCATCAACCGGATGCAGGTGCTCCGGACCGTCTGGGAGGCGGGGCCCATTTCGCGTGTTGATCTCTCGCAGATGCTCCAGATCACACGCGCCTCGATCACGCAGATCACCAATGCCATGATCGACGAGGGGCTGCTGACCGAGATTGGCGAGGCGCCCTACATGTCTGAAAAGGACAGCAAGCTGCCCAAGGGACGGCGCAAGATTCTGCTGGATATCAACGCCAATTATAAATTCGTCCTCGGCGCGGTCATCGGTGAGCAGGAGATCACGGTCGGACTCTGCACGATGCATATGGAGATCCTCGACAAGATCAGTATGCCCTGCACCGATCACACCAGCCGCAAGGAGATCCAGCAGTTCATCATTTCCGGCGCAGAGCGCATGATGTCCAATTCCTGCCTGACGCGGGAAAATGTGCTGGGTCTGGGCGTGGGCGTGATGCCCGTCATGATCGGACGCATGCGCGTGTATTATAAGGATGGTACGCTCGATTTCGGTGATCTGGCGCGGGCGCTGTCCGTTCCGCAGATGCCGCCGGTGTTCTGCGGTAATGCCGTATGGCTCCTGTCACTGGCAAATGCTGATCTCCAGCGTGAGGGCATGACCGGGCAGAACCAGGTCTACCTGCATCTCGGCAGCCATATTCATATTTCCGTGCTCCGGCCGGATAAGGCGGAGAACGACTATCTCACCTACAGCTACCTGACCGAGCGTATGATCGTGCGTCCGGGCGGCAGACAGCAGGACGGCTATCCGGCAGGCTCCGTCCGCGCCCAGCTCTCCGCACAGGCGATGCAGGCGCGTGTCGCGGAGGTCTACTCCAAGGAGCGCACGCCGTATCTGTACAGCGCGACGGACGGCTATATCGAGCATGTGACGCTCGAAAAGATGTACGAGGCGGTGCAGGCGGGCGATGTGCGGTGTGAATCCGTGGTGCGCGGCATCATGCAGGACTGGAGCGTGCTGCTGCACAATCTGGTGTGCTGCTTCCAGTCGCAGCGGGTCGTGCTGCACCGGTTCGGGCTTTCGGAGCGCGGCTTGCAGCAGTTCCGGACGTATGTGCGGGAGTGCGTCGGGGAGGATATTGCCGACCGCATCGTGTGCTCCTGCGTCGAGGACAAGACCGATTTCCTCGCGGGATGCTCGCTGGTGCTGATGAAGAATTTCTACCTCTGTGGCGGTATCCCCGAAACGGAAACGCCGAAGAATCCCAGATCCAGAAGATAAAAGAAACCCCGGAGCGCCGTGCTCCGGGGTTATTATTTTGGTAATGTAATGCATTCGAGCCGCTTTAGCGGCGGTGCTTGACTGCGACAGCTTTGTGCGCTCGGCGGAGCCGAAGCACATTGCGTACCCCAGAACGGTGCATCTCCAATCCTCGAAGCAAATCGCCAGCGCGGGCTCCGCGCCCGCGCACACAAAAGCCCTCCGGGGTAAAGGAGGGTTCTTGTGCATGATATAGGGATTATTGGGGATATAATAACGTTGGGGTAAAACGTTATTAACGTGCGATTTAGTCTATAAAGACTACAATTGTATTTTACCGGCTGACGGTGATACTTTTGTGATATAATTGTGAAAACTTTGTGAAAATCAGGATTTCCGCAGCTCAAACCAGAATACCGAGCCCTCGCCAAGCTTGGAATGTACGCCGAAGCTGAAATTGTGCAGCTTCAGGATTGCCTTGACGATCGACAGCCCCAGCCCCGTACCGACCACCTCGCGCTTGTGGTTCTCGCTCCGGTAGTACTTGTCGAAGATCTTCTTGATCTTGTCCGGCTCGATGCCCTGTCCGGTGTCACGCACCTCGATGCGCACGGCATCCTCGGTGTTGATCTGGCTTACGAATACCTGCTTGTCCTCACCGGTGTAGTTGATCGCGTTGTTAATGAGATTGCACACCACGCGCTCCATCTTGGCGGCATCACATTCCACCATGCAGCTTTCGTCCGGCGTGAAGCTGATGTGATAGCCCATCTGCTCCGAAACGCCCTTGTACCGCTGGATGATGTCGGAGAGCCATGCGGATACGTCAATCTGCTGCGTTTCGAGCTTCTGCGAGCCGTTCTCCAGCTTGGAGAGATCGAGTATATCGTTGACCAGCGCCGCAAGACGGTCTGTCTCGTCAATGATGATTTTCAGGTGTGCCTCACGCTTGACGGGATTGTCGCCGGAGAGGTCGCGGATCATTTCCGCATACGCCTTGAGCATCGTCAGCGGTGTGCGCAGGTCGTGGGAAACGTTCGCGATCAGGTCGCGCTGCATCATGTCCGCCTTCGAGATCTCATGCTCCGCATAGGTCAGGGCAGTTGCCAGCTCGTCTACCTCCAGACAGCTTCCGCCCTCAAATTTGGTGTTGTAGTCGCCCTTTGCCATGCGTTTCGCTGATTCCGTGATGCGGGCGATCGGAACTGACAGCATACGGGAAACGATAAACGAAATAATCGAGCCGATGATGAGCAGAATCAGCGATGCGATGATGATGAGCTGCTTCTGCGCACGGGTATTCGTGCCGGATTGTTTGAGTATTGCGTTCATGAACAGATAGCCGCTGACCTCATCACCGGAGCCGAGCACCTTGCCGATCACGACCGTGTCCATCTGGAGCTCCTGGTCGTAGACAGTCATGCAGATCTCGCCGGTGCTGCTCTTGCGCAGCTCGTTGGAAAATTCCCGCACCATCGAATGTGCGCCGTGCAGGAGACAGTGGTAGTTCATGACGTCGCAGCTATAAACGTAGCGCCCGTTGCTCTTGTAGACGGAAATGCACACATAGCTGTCTCTGGAGACGAATTCCAGCGCTTCCTTGAATTCCAGCACATCGCCGTTCTCGTAGATCGAGGAGAGATTGTCGGCAAGCTGCTGGAGCTCCCGGATGGTATTGCTACGGTAGATACGCTCCGGCAGGACGATTTGCATCACCCACAGGACGCCGGCGAAGATGATCGTGAAGAAGATAAAGCAGAGGAGAATCTCCGCCTGGAGGGGCGTCTGGCTGAGGTTATTCCGCATTGACTTCAAACTTATACCCCATTCCGCGCAGAGTCACGATGAATTTGCGGTACTCGCCCAGCGAGCCGCGCAGCATCTTGATATGTGTATCGACCGTGCGGTCGTCCCCGAAGAAATCATAGCCCCACACAGCCTCAAGCAGCTTGTCACGGGTGAGGGCAAGCCCCTTGTTGCGCACCAGATAGAACAGGAGATCGTACTCCTTGGGGGTCATGGAAGCCTTCTTGCCGTCCACATAGACCTCACGTCCGGCAAGGTCGATCTCCAGCCCCTCGAACACCAGACGGTCGCTCTGCTGTACCGGTGCGGCAGGCGCCTTGCTGCGGAGCAGAACCGCCTTCACACGCGCCATCAGCTCCTTGGGGGAGAAGGGCTTGACCACATAGTCATCCACGCCGATCTCGAAGCCGAACAGCTTGTCATACTCCTCGCCGCGGGCGGAGAGCATGATGATCGGGGTGTTCTTATATTTATGGATCTCCTTGCTCGCGGAATAGCCATCGAGCTTCGGCATCATGACGTCCATGATGATGAGGTCGTAGTCATTGGCCTTTGCCTTTTCCACGGCTTCCATGCCGTTGGCAGCCTCGTCCACCTCGTAGTCCTCAAATTCTGCATATTCCCGCACAACGGCGCGGATATTCACTTCGTCGTCAACGATCAGAAGCTTACTCAAAACAAATCATCCTTTCTGGTATATCTTTAGTATATTCATTATAACAGATTCAGGCAGAATTTGCAAGTGTCCCACGGGATTTTCATTTTTTTCTTGCATTTTTCAGATAAGTGTGGTATACTGGTATAGTATAGATTCCGGAACAGAAAGGATCATTCTATGAATTACAGATATCTGGCGCTGATGACGGCAGCGGCTCTGCTGGTTCCGGCAGCCGGCTGCGGCAGCAGGGCAAGAAATGCTTCGGACGATTCTCTTGTTGTGATCGGCAAGGAGACAGGCGAGGTGGAGACGGTCGCACCGACGGAGCCCGAAACGGAGCCTCCCACGGAAGCCGAGGAGCGCGTGAGCTTTGTGGCGGTCGGGGATAATCTCATCCATAAGGCAGTCTACCGGACGGCTGAGGAGCATGCAAAGAACGGCAAGGACTACGATTTTCACTACTGCTATGAGCTGGTCGCGGATAAGGTCAAGGCGGCGGATCTTGCGTTCATCAATCAGGAGACGGTTATATGCAACGGGGAATTTGAGATCTCCGGCGCGAATCTGAACTTCAATTCGCCAAATGAGCTGGGCGACGATCTGATTGACATCGGCTTTGACATTATTTCCATGGCGAATAACCATGTGCTTGACAAGGGCTCGTCCGGCATGCGGGCATGTCTCGATTACTGGGACAAGCAGGTGGCGAAGAATCCGGGGCTGCTCGTGCTGGGCGCCTACCGGGATTATCAGGATATGTATGATTACCGCATCACCGAGGTCAACGGCATCAAGATCGGCGTGCTGGCGTACACGGATCACACCAACGGCTACGCACTTCCGGGGGATTCCGAGATGCGCATCCCGTATCTCGGCGATTCGGAGCTGCTGGAAAAGCAGATCAAGGAGCTCGACAAGCTCGTGGACTGCGTGGTGATCTCCGCCCACTGGGGCGAGGAGGATACCCACGTCATCCGCGAAAAGGACAAGAATCTGGCGCGGAATATGGTGGACTGGGGTGCGGATATTATCATCGGCACGGGTCCGCATACGCTCCAGAGCATGGAGTATCTCGAACGCGGCGACGGCACGGAGGGCTTCGTCTACTATTCGCTCGGCAATTTCATTTCCGGGCAGACGGATAACTTCAACATGGTCGGAGGCATGGCACAGTTCGATATTGTCAAGCGCAACGGCGTGACGGTGATCGACGCACCGAAGCTCACACCGCTCATCACGCAGTACGAGACGGGAAATCTTCAGAACGTGCGGGTTGTGCCGTATTATGCCTACACCGACGAGATGGCTGCCGATCACGGCATCACGTATTCGCCAATGGGACACGCCAAAAGCTGGAGCCGGGACATCATCGACAAGATCGTTGAGGATAATGTTCCGGAGGAGTTCCGGAAGCTTGAAAAATAAGCATGCCCCCCTGCTCACGGCAGGGGGATTTTTGCATCAGAGAGGTACCGCGTTTTTGCAAAATGTGAACGAAAAGTTGCATAACCAATTTCCGCTGGTGAGGATTGGAAAAATCACTGTCTTATTTTTGTGCAATCACGATAATTTGATTGGTGCAGATTGGGTATAATGATGATTTTTCAAAAAACTGTTTACTTTTTTTCGTGTTTGATATATAATAGTAACAGTAGGAAATTTGTCTGTACAAGTCCGCGAAAAAAACGAAAACGTGTTCGCTTGACTTGTGGTGCAGAAAAAGCGTTACCGCCATTGTGCGTCTTGCACAAATCAGGGTATCACTTTTTTACAAGTCAAACAAAATGACATAATTTCTCTTGACTTATGTGATAAATTGTCCTATAATAACAGTAAGTAGATATGGGCGTGGTATGCCATACCCTGTCTGCTGAATGATATGAGGATATAATTTGAGGAAGTGCGGCTTCCTTTGGTTATATAGCTTTGTATTACTTCCAAACCAAAAATATCAAAGGAGGAAAGACTAATGAAAGTAAGGAAAATCGTTGCCGGTCTGGCTGCTGTATCCATGCTGGCAGCATTTTCGGCGCAGGCTGTAGTTGCAGCTGACACTGTTTCGATCAAGGCGGGTGATGCATCCGCAAAGGCTGGTGAGGAGTTCACCCTGGAGGTCTCTCTGGAGGGTCTCCCGAGCGGCGGTGCAAATGTAGTTGAGTTCGCAGTTACCTATGATTCCAAGGTAGCTACCATCTCCAGCGTAACCGCAGGCAAGGCAGCACAGACTGGTGTTGATTCGGCTGAGAAACTCGACGGGGTAAAGGGCTTCGAGGAAAATCATGACACCGCTGGCACCATCACAATCACTTACTCCACAGGTCTTGGCGATGCAACCTACGCAATCAAGGACGGCGTTTTCGCAGTCATCACCGGTAAGGTTGCAGCAGGTACTGCTGAGGGCAAGTATCCGGTTAAGATCGAGGCAATCTCCCGTGCAACCGTTGAGGGCAACGGCGTGACCAACAAGGAAGTCAAGGCTGGTCTGATCGGTTCCGACGGCACTGTTACCAAGTACACTGCTACCGGCGTTGCAGGTAACATCATTGTAGGCACCGATGTAAAGCCCACCGAGGCTACTGAGGCTACCAAGGCAACAGACCCGACCAAGAAGACATACTGCGACTGCAACGGTGACGGAGCTATCGATATCGTTGATGTAATCTCCTTCAACCTGCAGATGCTCGGTACCAAGAAGATGGCAGCTGAGGCAAATGCCGATGTTGATGACAACGGTAAGATCGAGAGCTCTGACGGTCTGAACATCCTGAAGCGCGTTGTAGGCAATCTGAGCGATTCTGATTTCCCGGTCAAGAAGTAAGAAGATTCTTTCCTGAACAAGCCAAAACAATCTGACACCTTGTGAAGTGACCCGATGATCCCGAAAATAGCAGGGGCTGACCCGCCCCTGCAAAATCCCTCATAAAGAAAGGAAAAAACTAGTTATGAAGAAGGTAATTTCTGCACTGACAGTTGCTGCTATGTGCGCAAGCATGTCCGCTAGTGTTCTGCCTGCATTTGCAATCGATGCAGCAAACGCTGAGTTCTATCTGAAGGCGGTAAGCGCTGGCAAGGGTACCATTTCTGCAGATGGTGCTACTGTTACATTCGCTTCCGCAGCTGATGCTAAGGGCGCAAAGATCGTTGTCCAGGAGTTCATCAAGGCTGATACTTCTGAGCCCTATGTACAGCAGATCCTCTCCGGTTTCCGCGTAAAGGATAATGTTAAGAACATTAAGCTCGGTGAAATCGTAGAAGAGGGCGGCGGCCGTGTAGGTGTTGACTACAACGCTACCGGTCACAATGAGACTGCTGAATATACCATTAACGGAAAGACCGTAAAGACTGACAAGTTCTTCAGCTGCTTTGCAACTGCTTCCAAGACCGGTAAGTTCGATTCCGGCGTTAAGCAGTTCATGTGGGGTCATTCCGATGACTGGGCTTTCGACTATGACGGCGCTGATACCCTGAACCTGATCTGGGCACAGCCGAACGGTGCAAAGTTTGTTGACGAGCAGACGGACAAGTATCCGTTTACTGAGTTCGCTGCTACTCTGGGCGATGACATTGCTGATGGTACTTACACCATCGAGATCCTGGATACCTGGGAGAACAAGCTCCAGGCTGATCCGATCCAGGATGGTTCCACCATCAACGACGGCGAGAAGGTTACCAAGGTTACCAAGACCAAGAACCTGACCATCGTTGTTGGTGATGCTTCTGCTGCTACCGAGGCTACCAAGGCAACCGAGGCTACCAAGGCTACTGAGGCAACCAAGGCTCCGACTGAGGCTACCAAGGCTACTGAGCCGACCGAGGCTACCAAGGCTCCGGCTGTGGATCCGAAGGATGCTAAGGAGTGGACATGGTACTTCGATAACGTTACTTATGATCCGGCTGCGGATGCTGACGGTATCGGTGCTAAGATCACTGCTTATGTTACCAAGGACGAGGGTACTTATGGTTATGAGTTCACTCCTCTGATCGACGGCAAGAGCCTGAAGGAAGCTGGCTTCCAGATCATCGAGGCTTCTCAGACTGATGACGGCTACAACTTCGGTTCCTTCGACTTCAACGAGGAGAACGGTCACCTGGGCGGCGCTGCAAGTGCCAAGCAGGATTCCAAGGCTGCTGACGGCACCGGCGTTGTTGAGCTGTACCTGCTGCCTCCGAAGGATGCAAAGCCGGGCACCAAGTATGAGGTTTCCTTCAAGGGTCTGCTCGTAGGTAACTTCAAGGAGGAGAAGAAGTATCCGAAGTCCGTTGCTGGTTCCATCACCATCGCTGGCGGCGCAGTTGATCCGACTGAGGCTACCAAGGCTACT
>ONEQ01000082.1 GCA_900316885.1 uncultured Eubacteriales bacterium
GGCTACCACCACCGAAACCACCACACAGGCAACTACCACAGAATCCACCACACAGGCTACCACCACCGAAGCAACAACCACAACAACTGCCGCAACAACGACTGCAACGACCGAGGCAACCGTTTCCACCGAAAAGCCCGAGGGCTGGTTCGCATCGCTGGCGGACATCCGCGAGATGGTCAAGAAGGACTATGAGCTGAAGCATCCGGGCGTAAAGGTCACGGTTTCCGCGAATATCATTCAGCTCCCGGATATGACCTATGCCTTCAAGGTACTCGACGAGAACGGTGAGACGCTTGAGCAGTATCAGATCGACCCGAAGTCCGGCATGGGCATCACCACCTGGTCGAACGAGATCATCGATCTGCCGAAGACCGGCGTGACCTCCCCGTCCACGCTCCTGATCCTCCTGAGTGCAATGCTCTCCGTTCTGGGCGGCGCAGCACTCATGCTGAAGAACGGCATCTTCCGCAAGAAGGAAGACTAACGGATCCCTGACAGATCCGGACTGAAAACAGGGTAACCATGCATCGCATGGTTACCCTGTTTCTGTGTGCCGATTGACAAACACCGTATTTTGTGGTATGCTATAATAGCTGATTTCACGGGGAGATCCCCCGGAGCTTCAAAAAAGGAGAATGACCATGAAACATACACGCATCATCCTGACCGCCATGCTGTGCCTCTGCATGACCGCCTGCGGAAATCAGGCAGCACAGCCCAGCCTTCCGGCAGACACAACCGCCGGCACAGACGCTGTCAGCGAATCCGCATCCGAAACGGAGAGCGCAGCCCCGGCTGACACATCGGATGCACCGGCAGAAGCCGAATCCGCATCCGAGACACCGGCGGAATCCGATGCCGAAACTGCGGCAGAGCCGGAAACGCCAGCGGCTGCGTCCGATGAAGCTGCGGATCCCAATGCCTTTTACCCGGTCACGGACGCCCCGGCAACCAGCGTGAGCGTCGTGCAGTTTGAGGGAAGCTGGTTCAATGCCGCCAACCCGATTGAATCCATCCAGTTCCGGGACTGCGAGCTGCTGCGCGGAAGCTTCACGATGGACAAGGCAGATCTGACCTCCACCGAGGGCTATATCCAGCTCGAATACCGGCAGGCAGAGGACGGCACGCAGGAGTATTTCTATAATCTGTATGCCGAGGATGGCAGGTACCTGTTCAGCATTGCGACAAGCGTGGACATTCCGTTCACCGAATTCCGCAGCACCGACGGCAGGCAGCACTATATGCTCCAGCAGGACTGAGCCCCCTGCACAGCTATTAAAACAACAACCCTCCCCGATGGGGAGGGTCATTTGCGTTAGGGCTTCTCCTTGCGCTTCTGGAATTCGTACACGAACCGGGCGGCAATTGTCTCCGGACAGAGCTGCATCCCCACCCAGCCGAGCTTCACGATCAGCGACGGCAGGATGATGCATTTTCCGGCAAGCACCTGGTCGATTGCATACCGCGCCACGTAGCGGGGATCGGCGGGCTTTGCCGAAAAGCTCACGCCGGCACGGTCATTGAACTGCGTGTTCACCGGACCCGGACAGAGTACGCCGATCTGCACATTTGAGCCGGTGCGCCGCAGCTCCTCGCGGATCGCGGTCGTCAGGCGGACAACGTAATTCTTCGATGCATAGTAGCTCGACAGCAGCGGTCCTGTGGAAAATCCCGCAATCGAGCCGACGTTCAGGATCACGCCGGAATCCCGCGCCGTCATGTCCTTCAGGAACAGCTTTGTGAGAATGTGCAGGGCGCGGATATTCACGTCGATGAGCTCCAGCTCCCGGTCAAGGGGCGCCTCCGTAAAGCTCCCGAATACGCCGAATCCCGCGTTGTTGATGAGGAAATCGACACGAGTCCCCTTGCAGAATTCGTAGAGCTTCCCGGCAGCGCCGTGCTCCGAAAGATCGATCGCAAGCGTGCGGGTGCTGCTGCCGAACGCCTTCGCCATGCGGTGCAGCATCTCGCGGTTGCGTCCCGTGAGAATGAGCCGCCAGCCCTTGCTGTGCAGATAGATCGCCATTTCCTTGCCGATGCCGGATGTCGCGCCTGTGATGAGTGCTGTTTTCATAATGTACCTCCGTTTGCTTTCCGTGTGCGGATGGGCTTTTTTCTGCCAGGAGGCTGCGATGCAAAGTATCGCAGCTAAGGGGGCTGCGGGGCGCAGCCCCGCCACTCACCCTCCCACTCAGGCAGGGCTTTTTTCTAGTATAGCACAAATGCCCAAAGAATTGCAAGTGCTTTCTGAAAAATATGTGTAAAAACAGAATTTTTATCCCAAACCTATGGACTTTGCGCGGTGTTTGTTGTATAATATAAAAAGATTGCGTTTTTTCATGAGGGAACCTCTGAAAGTTTCCCCTTTTGCTTTTCGGTGAAAAGCAAAAGGGCTATGTGTGGGGCTTCGCCCCATACCCCCATCTCTAAAAACTTCGTTTTTAGAGGCTCCCACAAATCACCATACGGAGGTATGTTTATTATGTCTATGTTCAAGAAAGCTGCGGCATTCCTGACGGCTGTCGGCATCGTCGCTTCCTGCACGGCATGCGGCTATAATACCCGCACCGCTCTGACAGTGGAGGGCATTGAGGTTCCTGCCGGCGTATACATTTATTATGCAAATTCCGCCTATAATCAGGCGCTTTCCAAGCTCAAGGAGGAGAATGCAGACCTCGACACCACCGATACCCAGGCTGTCAAGGGCATGACCCTTGAGGGCAAGGACATTCTGACATGGGTGCAGGATGAGGCAACCAAGCAGTGTACCCAGTACGCCGTCCTCGAGAAGAAGTTCACCGACCTGGGACTTTCCATCGACGAGGATGCCAAGTCCAATATTTCCATGATGAAGACCTACTACTGGGACAGCAGCAAGGATCGCATGGAGAAGAACGGCATCAGCGAGGCATCCTTCGACAAGGTGCTCACCTCCAGCTACAAGAGCGATGAGATTTACAAGTATTACTACGCAGTCGGCGGTCAGGAGGGTGTGACCGACGATGATGTATACAATTATTATAAGGACAACAACATGCGTGTCGAGTTCCTGACCGTCAGCCTGAAGGACGGCGAGGGCAATCTCCTCAAGTCCGACGGCAAGAAGGAAATGATGACCATGCTCGAGGGCTACCGCGACCGCATCGAGGAAGCGCTGGAGAACGGCGGCGTCAAGGCTGCACAGGAGGAGATGGCAGAGGTCCGCAAAGAGTATCAGGCATATCAGGATTCCCTGACTGCTGACAAATCCGATGCGGAGGGCACCACCGAGGCAACAACCGAGGATGAGACCATCGAGGAAACTGCGGCTGAGACGGAGACTACCGAGAAGAAGTCCGACGAGGAGACGACTGAGAAGAAGTCCGACGAGGAGACGACCGAGAAGAAGTCTGACGAGGAGACGACCGAGAAGAAGTCTGACGAGGAGACGACCGAGAAGAAGTCCGACGAGGAGACGACCGAAAAGAAGTCCGACGAGAAGACGACCGAGGCAGCCACCGAGAAGGTGGACGAGACAAAGAAGGACAATCTGAAGGCGCCGAAGTCCGATGAGGAGACCACCGCAGCAGCAACTGCTTCTGAGGAGGACACCACCGAGCAGAAGTCCGACGAAAAGACCACCGAGAAGAAATCCGACGAGGAGACCACCGAGAAGAAGTCCGACGAGGAAACCACCGAGGCTGCAACCGAGGAGGAGACCGACGGCGATGAGGTGACTGCCGCTGAGGATGTGGATTCGGATGATCTGGCGGAAACTGTCGAGGAATCCAATCCATATGCCAACGAGACGATCATCTCGATTGTCCACGAGGAGGACTACGACAACAAGGACGACATCTACTACAATCCGACCGAGCAGGTCTACAAGAAGCTGCTGGGCATCGAGGCAAAGGATTACGGCAAGCCCTATATCGTCGAGGAGGACGAGAACTACTATCTGGTGATGCGTTATGACATCGAGGACAGAATGGTAGCCAACGATCTCTGGACGGACAGCACCAAGGAGAATACCGTCTACAGCATGCACAACAAGGATTTCCAGAATATGGTGGACGGCTGGGTAGCGACTGCGATGGTAATCCGCAACGATGCAGCGTATACGCGCTTCAATCCGTTCAAGTTTGATTTCAACTGATAATGGGCATCTCTAAAAACCTCCCCTTTTGCTTTTCTGCGAAAAGCAAAAGGGCTATGTGTTGGGCTTCGCCCCACATCCCCACCTCTAAAAACTATGTTTTTAGAGGTTCCCTAAACAGGATTCCGATCCCGTACAGCGGTTCGCTGTGCGGGATTTTTTGTGGAAAATGGGTCAATTCGTAAACTAGAGGGACAGGGGGGGCGTGGGGCGCAGCCCCGCAGGCGGGATGCAGGGGGGGCGCAGCCCCGCAGGCGGGATGCAGGGGGGGGCGCAGCCCCACAGGCGGGGTGCAGGGGGGGGGCGCAGCCCCACAGGCGGGGTGCAGGGGGCGCAGCCCCCTGCGTCTGCTCCCCCTCCCCCTTGGGGGAGGGGGCTGGGGGGGTGGGGGAACCCCCTCCTGTTTGATTTCGTTGTGGAATGTCGAAAAAATGTGTAAAACCTATTGCAATTTGTGATAGAATCGTGTATAATGATACTGTATGGCTCCTGATTCAGGCACAGGAGCGCAAAAATATGTATCAAAAAGGAGAATACACCCATGTACAAAGATCTGATCGATACCATTGGTTACCTAGAATCCGTTGACCCCGAGGTCGGCAATGCCATGCAGAAGGAGCTCGCCCGCCAGAAGCGCAATCTTGAGCTGATCGCATCCGAGAACATCGTTTCCCCCGCTGTCATGGCAGCTATGGGCAGTGTTCTCACCAACAAGTACGCTGAGGGCTATCCGGGCAAGCGCTACTACGGCGGCTGTGAGTGCGTCGATATTGTGGAGCAGATCGCCATCGACCGCGCATGCAAGCTGTTCGGCGCAAAGTACGCCAACGTGCAGCCCCATTCCGGCGCACAGGCAAATACTGCCGTTTACGTCGCAGTCCTCCAGCCCGGCGATACCGTTATGGGCATGAGCCTCGCTGACGGCGGTCACCTCACCCACGGCTCCCCCGCTAACCTCTCCGGCAAGTACTTCAATTTCGTCGCTTACGGTCTGAACGATGACACCGAGACCATCGACTACAACGAGGTTTACAAGCTCGCCAATAAGCATAAGCCGAAGCTCATCGTTGCCGGCGCTTCCGCTTATCCGAGAGCTCTCGACTTCAAGCGCCTGTCTGAGATCGCAAGAGCTGTCGGCGCCCTCTTTATGGTCGATATGGCACATATCGCAGGTCTTGTTGCTGCCGGTCAGCATGAGTCCCCCGTTCCGTATGCCGACATCGTCACCACCACCACCCACAAGACCCTCAGAGGTCCGAGAGGCGGTCTGATCCTCACCAATAACGAGTATCTCGCAAAGAAGATCAACTCCGCCATCTTCCCGGGCACCCAGGGCGGCCCGCTGATGCATGTGATCGCTGCCAAGGCTGTCTGCTTCGGTGAGGCACTGACCGATGAGTTCAAGGACTACCAGAGACGCATCGTCGAGAATGCCAAGGCGCTCGCAGACGGTCTGGTAAAGCGCGGCTTCAACCTCGTTTCCGGCGGCACCGACAACCACCTGATGCTGGTGGATCTCCGTTCCTTCAACATCACCGGCAAGGAGCTGGAGCATCGTCTGGATGAGGTCTATATCACCGTCAACAAGAACGCCATCCACAATGACCCGCAGAGCCCGTTCGTAACCAGCGGTATCCGCATCGGCACACCGGCTGTCACCACCCGCGGTCTCGGCGTGGAGGAGATGGATAAGATCGCAGAGTATATCTATCTGTGCGCAACCGATTTCGAGAACAAGGCAGACGAGATCCGCGAGGGCGTCAACGCCATCTGCGCAAAGTTCCCGCTGTACGAGTAAGCCGGGAGCCCCGCGGGCAAAAATACCAATCACGACATAGGGTGCAGGACGGGGAGCACTTCGCTCCCCGGAGCCTGCAATTACGCAAACGGAGGGTCATTATGACCATAGAGATCCATTCCCGCGAAAGCATTGAACGGCTGATCGAGCGGGGTTTTCCGGACCGTACAGCTGTTATCAGCTTCTATGATCCGCAGACCGGGCACCATGAAGAATCCTTGCCCGTGGATTATACCGACCTGACCGACCGGCTCTTCCAGATCGAACTGGAGAATCTGTGCATCGATCAGCTCGAATCGCATGGTCTGACCTACGAGGAGTATTTCATCGAGGCAGAGGACCTGGCGGAATTTGTGTTTGCCGCCATCCGCGACGGCTATGATATCATCTGCCAGTGCGAGGACGGCAACGCCCGGAGTGCGGGCTGCGCTGCTGCGCTGCATGAGTTCTTTACCGCGGACGGCGTATTCATTTTTGCGGATTATCGCTATCATCCGAGCCAGATGGTATTCCACAAGGTGTACAATGCCCTGTGGCTGTCGGGAAAAAAATAAACGCAGGCGAGCCGTCAGAGGTTCGCCTTTGTCATAGAGGGAGGGGCACAAATGGATCAGGAGGAAAAGGTCACCGATTCCCGGAACGAGGAGCAGACGGCTGCCGCAAAGCGCGAGGAAGCCATCCGAAAGGTCGAGGAGATGCTGGCGCAGAACCGCCCCAACATCGATCAGGGCGAGATCAACCTCAATAACAGCCGAAGCCGGGCAGCAGCTCTGAAGCGCATGAATATGCCGGAGCACCGCGATTACGGCACCGAGCTGCTGGAGAGCTATCATCCCCCGAAGCCCTTGACGGAGATGGATTCCGACGAGGCAGATGCTGAACGCAAAAAGGCAGAGGCACTTGCCCGCGTCGCTGCGATGATGCAGCAGCAGCAGGCGAACGATGAGCGGCTCTACGGTCAGATTGACCGAAAGCGTACACGGAACCGGCTCCAGCTCCGGAGACCGAAGGAATCCGAAAACAGCGTGGATATTCAAGGCTTTCTGAGTCAGTACAAGCTGTCCCCCGAGGCGCAGGAGCGCTTTGCACAGATCCGGTTCGGCGTGATGAAGGGGATCGTGCGCCCGGCGCTTTCCACACGGCTGGGTACGGTTGTCCTGCCGCCGATGCTCCTGTTCACTGCCTGGACGCTGGGCATGTTCCCGTCCATGGCGGTCTCAAAGCCGATTTTCATCCTGCTTGCCCTGCTCCTGCTGCCGGCAGCGTACTATGTCCATACCTGGAAGCTGGAGTTTGATGCCCAGACGGGGCTGGTGAAATACCACAGCCTGTTCCACGGGACGAACCTCTATGAGATTCAGGATCTGCTCGCCTATACGGTTGACAAAACACCGGATAAGCCGTTTCCGTTCTCGCTGCTGGGGACACTGGATCCGCGCAATTATCTGATTATCCGGACGCTCGATCATACCATCAACGTCCCGCTGAAATTCTCCCGGGAATTTCTGGGCAGCGCAATTGAGCTGGACGGCTATGAGTGTGCCGGCGATCTCCTCAGTTGTCTGGAGCAGCGCACGCGGGAGCTCTACCGCCGACAGGAAGCACCTGCCAAAGCACCCGCTGTCTCCGAACCGCCTGCCGCGGAAATCCCCGCAGCCCCGGAAACGCCCGTCATTCCCGAAAAGCCCAAGCCTGCGCCCGAAAAGCCCAAGCCGGCACCCGAAAAGCCTAAGCCGGCACCCCTGCCGGATCCGGTTGATCTGGCAAAGGCGCGGGAGATGTTCGCAAAGCCCGCACCGTCGGTCTTTTCCGCGCCGGAGCGCGGCTCCGCCTTCCCGGATCCGACCAAAAGCGCCTTCCCCGATCCTGCACAGGGCGGTTTCCCCGATCCTGCGCAGAAGCCAAAGCCTGATGTGGATGTGGATGCCCTGTTCAATCAGGTGCTCCGGGATCACGGTAAGCTATAAAGAAAGAAGGAACCTCCTATGTCCTCACCCTTAGCCGAACGACTCCGCCCGAAAACGCTGGACGATGTGGTCGGGCAGACGCATCTGCTCGGCGCGGGAAAGCCCCTGCGCCGCATCATCGAAAGCGGCACGATCCCGAACATGATCTTCTACGGCCCCTCCGGCATCGGCAAGACCACGGTCGCGTCCATCATCGCCGCCCGCACGAATATGACCCTCCACATCCTCAACGGCACCCAGGCGGGGGTTGCGGACATCAAGTCCGTGATCGCGGATGTGGGGACGTTCGCGTCCATGAACGGGATTCTGCTCTACCTCGATGAGATCCAGTATCTCAACAAAAAGCAGCAGCAATCGCTCCTGTCCTACATCGAAAACGGCGATATTACGCTGATTGCGTCCACGACAGAGAATCCGTATTTCGCCGTGTTCAATGCGGTTATCAGCCGGAGCACGGTCTTTGAGTTCAAGCCCGTGAGCGCCGCTGAGATGGAAGCGGCGGTCGGGCGAGCGTTCCGCATCCTCTCCGAGGAGCAGGGGGCGCCCATCCGCATCGAGGACGGGGTCATTCCCCACATCGCGCTCGGCAGCGGCGGCGACGTCCGCAAGGCAATGAATGCCGCCGAGCTCTGCGCCCTGTCCGCCGAACCCGGCGAGAACGGGACCGGGACGGCGATGCGCATTACGACATCCTGTCGGCTTTGCAGAAATCCATCCGCGGCAGCGATGAGAATGCCGCGCTCCACTATGCGGCGCGGCTGCTGGAGGCGGGGGATCTGATCTCCCTGACCCGCCGGCTGCTGGTGATTGCATCGGAGGATGTGGGGCTTGCGTATCCGATGGCGCCGGTCATCGTCAAGGCTTGCGTGGACAATGCGCTCGCGCTGGGACTGCCGGAGGCGCGAATCCCGATCGCGGAGGCGATCATCATGATGTGTACCGCGCCGAAATCCAACTCCGCCGAAGCCGCCATCGATGCGGCAATCGCGGATTTGCAGAAGTACGGGCCGCTCGATTTCCCGCGGCATTTGCAGAACAAGCACTTCGACGGCGAGGGCGCGGCGGTGCGCGGGCAGCATTACCTGTATCCGCACGATTACCCGAATCACTACGTCCGCCAGCAGTATCTCCCGGATGAGATCCGCGATCATGTGTACTATCAGTTCGGGGAGAACAAGACCGAGCAGGCGGCGCTGGCATACCGGCGGAAAATTCTGGAGGAGGCGAAGTGATGGGACTGTTCACAGGCTTGCAGAAACGCCGTTTCAAAAGGAAGATGCTGGAATCCGGCACATCCGTCACGGGCAGGGTCATTGAGATCAACGAGAGCTACTACCAGCCGTGGGAGCTTGCCATGATGCAGAAGCAGACCGGAAAGCCCAAACCGCCCCCAAAGCCGCATTGCTATGTTGCGATCGCCTACCCGGATGCGCAGGGTGCGGAGCAGATCATGCACCTGCTTGTCAAGGACAAGGCGCCGTTCGCACCGGTCGGACGGGAGATCCCGGTGCGGTATCTTGTTGAAAAAGGGCAGACAATCGCAGTTCCGGAGGACACATTGTTGGAGGAGGACACATGAACATCCAGATTTTCGGCTCGAAAAAGAGCAATGATTCCAAAAAGGCGGAGCGCTGGTTCAAGGAGCGCCGCATCAAATACCAGATGATCGACATGAAGGAAAAGGGCATGAGCCGCGGCGAGTTGACAAGCGTGATGCAGGCGGTCGGGGGACTCGATGCCCTCCTCGACCCGAACACAAAGGACAAGGACACCCTCGCACTCCTGAACTACCTCACGGAGGACGCGAAGCTCGAAAAAGTGCTCGAAAACCCGCAGCTTCTGCGCACCCCCGTCGTCCGCAACGGCAAAAAGGCGACGGTCGGCTATGCGCCGGAGGTGTGGGAAAGCTGGGAGTAAGGCGTTTTTTGCGCCCTGTTCGGGCGCTTAGGGGCTTTGCCCCTAAACCCCAGCAGGGACGCTGCCCCTGCACCCCGCCAGAGGGATGTGATCCCTCTGGACTCCCATCGGCTTTGGGTTTAAGGATAATGCAAAAAAGCTCCCGAATAGGGAGCTTTTTTCATACTTCTTCGAGAAACTGCGGCGGGACGGATTTCGTCAGCCACACGCCGTTTCTGGACAG
>ONEQ01000080.1 GCA_900316885.1 uncultured Eubacteriales bacterium
ATTGTCCAATGAACCGGCAACGCCTGTGTTGATGATTTTTGTACAGCCAAAATCATTGATGAGCGTGTTTGCACAGATCCCGGCATTCACCTTACCCATGCCGCACTTGACGATAACGACCTGCTTTTCACCAAGCTCTCCTTCACAGAAATCCATATCTGCGACTGTCGTCTGATTTCGGATCACCGCTGCCTCTTTTAGCGAGTTCACCTCCACATCCATCGCGCCGATGATGCCGATGATCTCCTGTTCACCCGAAGAACTGTTCCGCGCACATCCGGTCAGCAGCAGACAGGGTAACATCATACGCACACTAATAAGGAGTGTAATGTCCTTTTTCATTGGTAATGCCACCTTTCTCCGAAATGATCATGATGCTTAGACAAGTATCCTGAACCTGACGAGATGCTCTCTCTCATCCGGTAGTCTTTGTGTTATCTTTTTGAATATCGCCGAGGAAATCTCGTCATCTGTCTTTTCAAACAGATCGCCGTCAATTCCGGAATACTCCGCTTCGATGGTCTGCTCGCCGTTTTCTTCGCTGACACTTACGCGAACCGTAATCGTGCCATCCTCCGACGAGCGCAACGCCGGGAGAAGATACGCACTACACATTTCCTCGGCGGCGAGCATACAATTCCGCGCCGCTTTCCTGCTCATGAACTGTCTGCCGCAGAAATCGTCAAGACCGCCGAGCAGTTCTATCAGATCATGCTCAGACGAGGTCAGCGTGTATTCATAACTGCGGATGCGGAAGACGAAGCGTCTGGTTGCCTCGCGCTGCGGCGTGCCGAAGATCTGCTCCGGCGTACCCTCCTCGTAAATACCGCCCTCGTCCATATAGAACACCCGCGTGGAAACATCACGGGCAAGGCGCATTTCATGGGTCACAATCAGCATGGTCAGCCCGCTGCCCGCAAGACTTTTGATGACCGAAACGACCTCCGAGACCATTGTCGGATCAAGGGCGCTGGTCGGCTCGTCGAACAGCATGATCTTCGGATGCATGGCAAGCGCTCTTGCGATGGCGGCACGCTGTTTCTGCCCGCCCGAAAGCTCATGCGGGAATTTTCGAGCCTTGCCGTCCAGTCCGACTCGTTCAAGCTGCCGCACGGCTTCGGCGTAGGCGTCCTTGGCAGAGATCCCCAGAATGTCCATCTGCGGCATCATGATATTTTCGGCAATTGTCTTGTGGGGGAACAGGTTGAATGACTGGAACACCATGCCCATCTTCCGGCGGACTTCCGTGAGGTCGGTTTTCGGGTTGCAGACATCGACACCGTCTACAAGGATCGAACCGGCTGTCGGCGTTTCAAGTCTGTTGATACAGCGCAGGTACGTGGATTTTCCCGTTCCGGACGGACCGATGATGCTGATAATCTCGCCCTCGTCAATGCTCACGTTCACATCTTTGAGGGGTACAACATCAGGATATTCCTTGCGGAGCCCCTTGATCTCGATCATACTCATGTCAGTCCACCCCCTTGATTTTCCGCTGCTCATGCTTCTTTTCCAAATACTGTTCCGCTGTGGAAATGAGCTTTGTCAGCAGCCATGTGAGTACAAAATAGATCGCCGCTGCCGTAATCAGCGGGAAGAACGCCTCCATCGTGCGGCTTCGCACAAGATCCACCGCGCGTGTCATTTCGAGAACGGTGATGTAGCCCGCCACACTCGTTTCTTTCAAAAGCATGACCATCTGGATTTTGAGCGGCTGAAAATAGAGGCTTCTTGACTGCGGCAGGATCACCCTGCGGAACGCCAGTTTTTCGCTGTAGCCGAGCGCAAGCGCCGCTTCGCGCTGTCCGGTGTCCACTGCCGTGACCGCATTCCAGATCAGCCCGTAAGCCCGCGCACCGAAGATGACCGTGAAGCCGATGATCGCCACGACCATTGCAGGAGCGTCGAGCTTTCCGAATACAATGTAGTACAGCACCATGAGGATCACGACAACAGGAATTCCCGTAATCAGACTGCTGTAGACCGCGATCAGCTTGTTTGTGACGGCGTTGTTCTGATGCCGCAGTAACACCAGACCGAAGCCGAGCAGGGTTCCCAGCACACCGGCGCAAATAGCGATGATTACCGTCCGCAGAAGTCCCAGCAGGATCATTTTCCACCGTGCATCGGTGATAAATGTGCGCTCAAAGCTCGCTTTCAGACTGTCGGCAAAGGTCGGCTGTTCAACTGTTTGTTCGGCTGCACGGACGATCAGTACAAAGGAAGCCTCATGGTAAGGAACAAAGTCCATCAGCGCTTTGCGTTCCTCCGTCATCATGATCGAGCCGTTGCCGACCTGCGCCTTGCCCGATTCGACCTCCGCCATGATGCCTGAAAACTCCAAACCGGTAAAGTCAAGATGCACGTCCAGCACCTTAGCCATTTCCAGCAGGACTGCAATATCAAATCCGGTCGGTTCGCCGTTCTCTCCGGCATAGCTCATAGGCGGCAGGCTATCACACGAAGCTACTTTTATCGTGCCGTTCGCACCGCTCCAGTCCTGTGCAGGAAGTACTTTTTTGCTGTCATCCGTTCCGAGCCAGATATCCCAAAGCTCGCTGATCCGCTCCTGGTCGAGACTGTCATACGCTGCCTGCCATTCGTCGCGCAGAGGATCGCCCTTTTTGAAGGCAAACCCGTAATACGTATCGCCCAGACTTTCCGGAAATACAGCAAGCCCGATGTCCTGGTTCGATAGCATCGCCGCAACAGCGTTGTTGGTTACGAATGCATCAATCTTTCCCGTCTGGAGCGCAAGCTGCATATCGGCAACTGTTGCAAAATACTGTACGCCTCCTATGTCGGGATTTTTCTCTCTCACCATTTCTTCAAAGGGCGCACCCGCCAGCATGGCGACTGTCTTTCCGTCCAGATCGGCAAAGCTGCTGAATTCCGGCGCTGTGACCGTCTTTTCTTTCGCACGGACGACCAGAACATAGGATCCTTTGCGGTAAGAAACAAGATCGAGAGCCTTCTGCCGCTCTTCTGTCACAGCAAGACAGGAGTTGGAAATATCTACTTTTCCTGTTTGCAGCGAGGTCAGCAGCGAGCTGAGTTCCATACCCGTAAAATCAAGGTGCACGTCAAGCTCCTTAGCCATTTCAAGAAGTACAGCGATCTCAAACCCCTCGAGTCTGCCGTTTTCCGCCACATAACTCACAGGAGGCACATTATCGCCGGAAGCCACTCTGACAGTTCCGTTGGCACCTGCCCAGTCCTGTTCGGGCAGGATTTTTTTGCTATCATCTGTACCGAGCCATATCTCATAAAGCTCCTGGATTCGCTCCTCACCGACCTTTTGGCAGGCATTCTGCCACTGTTTCGTCATCGGATTGCCCTTTTGCAGCGCAAAGGCGTATTCCAGTTCGCCGAACGGAATGGGAAATGCTGCAAGCCCGGCGTCCTCGCTGATCATGGTATCCGCCACAGTATCCCCAGTGAGGAAAGCGTCTATCTTTCCAGCTTTTAGGGCAAGCGCCATGTCGGGAATCGACGAAAAATACAGATATTCGTCTACATCCGATACCTTGCTTTCAATGATCTCCGCAAAGGGCGAGCCGTTCACCAGACCGAATTTCCTGCCGTTCAGTTCAGAAAGGCTCGTGTATTCGGGAACAGTGACTGTCTTCTGTACCGAAGCTGTCTGCTGTACCGAAGCTGTCTGCTGTGCCGAAATGCCGCCATCCTCTGCACGGACCAGCATGACATAGGAAGCCTCATGATAGGTTACAAAATCCATGAGTTTCCGGCGTTCCTCATTGAGTACAAAGGAGCCGCTGCCGACCTGTGCTTTCCCCGACTCGACCTCCGCCATGACCGATGCAAATTCCATGCCGGTAAAGTCGAGATGAACGTCCAAAACTCTGGCAATTTCAAGCATCACAGCGATATCAAAGCCTACTAATTCGCCATTATTTCCCGCATAGCACATGGGCGGAACGCTGTCGCAGGCTGCGACTTTTACGGTACCGTTCGCACCGCTCCAGTCCTGTTCCGGAAGAATTTTCTTGCTTTCGTCCGTGCCGATCCATGCATCCCATAGCTCGTCAATGCGCTCTCTGCTCAGACTGTCAAAGGCTGCCTGCCACTTTTCACGCGCAGGATCTCCTTTTTTGAAGGCGAAGCCGAAGTCAGTGTCCTCCAAGGATTCCGGAAAGACTGCAAGTGTACTGTCCTGATTGACCATCATGGAAGCTGCGGCGTTATTTGCCAGAAACGCATCAATCTTGTCGGTTTTCAGTGCAAGTATCATATCCGTCGGAGTAGAAAAATACTGGATTTCCTTAACATCGGGGTTTTTCTCAAGCACAAGCTCCTCAAACGGAGCGCCGGTAAGCATTGCCACTGTCTTTCCGGTAAGGTCGGCAAAGGTCTTAAATTCAGGGACTGCACCTTCTGTCGCTTCTGCCTTTATTGGCATGAAAAACGCAGGGATGAGCTGTGCAAGCATAGCTATTATCACAGCCGCGCAGAGCAGAAAAGCAAGGAAGCGTTCCGCACTTATCGTTTTCGTATGATTTATCATGGATATGTCCTTTCTTGTTTGTGGGATCCTCTGTGTGTCAGCCATGCGCCTGCTGCAAGCAGCACGAATGCACTACCGGCTGCAGCCACCGTATCCCACGAGGTCACACCGGTCTGCGGTAGATTCACCTCTCCGCCGTTTGCATCTCTGCCGATGCCGGTCTTGGCATCAAGCGTATAGGTGTCAAGGGCTTTGCCGTCTGCATCGTTCAGATTAACCGTCACCGTACCGTCTGTATTCCTGACAGCCTGTGGATAAACGGCGATACCGGTTTTCTTTTCGTAGTCGATCTTTGCCATATTTGAAAAGGCTTCCGCAGATGCGTAATCTGCCTTGTATTTCGTCATAATCTCTGTATGAAGATCTTCACTGTCCGTTGTGCGGATCAGATCGTATTGCAGCTTGTCACCGTCGCGGCAAATCAGGCTGAACTTGGAATCCGCACAGCCGATGACCGTGGACAGATAGCCCGCATGGGCGTATGTGAAATGCACCGTCTGCTCACCGAAGCTGCGGTCACTGTAGCTTTGTGTGCTGACGATGGTATCCCCGTCTTTCAGGAAAAGTTCGTTTTCGGAGCGGGAATGGTTGTGTCCGAACAGATAGACAATATCCATGCCGTAATTCTCGGCATAGTGGTTCAGAAGCTGCACCATGTCATAGGATCTGTCGATATTATAGGGGTTCTCGCCGATCCATTCCGTAAGCTGCTGACCGGCGTTCAGGTTGACAGAACCCTCCTGTTTGCCAAGGACATGCAGTCCCGAATGTGCAGAAATGATGACTGTTTCGCCATGATACAGCTCCGCAGTCTTTTGCAGAAATGCTTCCAATTCCGGAAGTACAGTTTCATAGGAATAGGTGGTCGTGTCCTCATTTTTCATGATTGCCGCATCGTAGTTCACGCCGTAGACGATAAGCTGCTTGGCGTCCTGACTGTTTGTTCCGTTCTTCACGACTGCTTCGGAACGCCCGTCAAAGATCACGCCGCCGCTTTCCGGAAGGTCGGCTGCTGCGCCCAGTCCGGCTGCTGTGGAGAGAAAAGAGGCAGCCTTCGGAGAATCATGATTGCCGGCAACATAGACGGTATCCAGACCGCCGAGTGTCGCCTTGATCTGCGGCGCATTCTTGGAAAGCATGGAATCATACGACGATTGCTTCCCGTTGCATAGGTCTCCGGAGCAAATCACAAGCGACGGGATATAGCCGCCTGTTTTCTGCATGACCTGTTCGACTGCATCGCCGATCCGATTGTACTCCTCGTGAATATCTGAGAATGTCATGACAGAATCGGGAAGCACGCCCTTGGCAATGATAAACGATGCATTGACAGACTTGGAACGGTAGTGGATGCCGTTTTCGTCATGCCCTTCGACCAGACAATTGATGCGGTGAATCCCTGCCGGCTGATTCGTGAGTGAATCAGCTGTGTAGGACAGCTCATGACAGGACTGCTCCACATCGTCCGTATACCACTTAATTGTGTCGGTAATGACATTCTCCTTTAGCTTCACAGTAAAGGTCGGTACAGTATAGTTGCTGCCTTCAAGGACATAGCTGTCCGCACACGGCGGCACGTCGATGCAGTCTGCCAGCATTTCACCGTTTGTGTAGATGTTGACAATTGCAGCCTCCTGCGGATCATCCGTCATGGAGAAAGGCTCTGCTGCATCGGCATCATACTTCAGAAATGACGGTGTGCCGTTGACGGCATTCACAAGCCGGAAATCCTCATGCAGCCACATGACAGCACCAGACGGAAACAGAGATTTGTCTGCCGCAAGCTGCCCTGCATTGTTCACGAGATCATAATTTCCGGCTTTCAGCCCCCAGTAGGGCGCAGCCGTCGTTGCCTGTGATGTACTGAAATATTCCCAGATATACCGGCTTTGCTCCCCGTCGCTGACCGTCAGCAGCTCCTGCGTTCCGTCCGGATTGGTCACTGTGATCAGATAGTTCTGTCCGAATTCATAATCTAGTACCTTGACCCATTCCGTTCCGTCCTCCAGTGTCATAACGCCGTCCTGATCAGCAGGCGCTGCGGTAACGGTATAATACGGCTGAACCGTTTCCTCCGCCATCGCGGGAAACGGCAAAAACAGGAACTGTAACGCTGCGGTCATTGCTGCAATACTTCTGGTGAATCTTTTCATACAAATCCTCCTCGTTGTGTGATAGCTAAATTTTCTTCCTACTAAGACTGCATTCATTATACCATACAGAGCGCAACAAATGTGCAACAAATCCGGCAATTTCAGTTTGGATGTTCCTACAAAGTTTTCTGTCAGAGTTTGTATAGCATCAACAAGCACTGTTCAGATGCACAAGGATTGAACGCAAACTTTGTAAATATTCACGAGAGCCAAACACCTCAATTTGTTGCACATTTGTTGCGCCTGGTGTGCTATACTATGCTGATAACGGAACATCGGATCTCTATTGTGTAGTATTCGCGCTGGATGAGGGGAATGTGCTGTGTTCATCCTTTCAGGAGGGTTCATCAATTTCTCTCTACTCCCTGTCTGCGGAAGAATACGACAGGCTTTTTCGGATTGCTGCCCAAGGTTTGACAACAAATTACGTCTACGGGAATTGCCACGGCTGGTCTATTCGGGCGGCGCGGAATGACGTGCAGGCAGTCGAGATCCCGGATGGGCAAACGGCGCAATTCTGGGAAGCTTTCAAGGACGTCCGGTTGGATTATACCAAAATGATTGACCCGCTTCCGGATACAAAGCCACTGTTCACGGTCATATGTTTCGATCAGGAGCTGGAGCACTATCAGATCGTTTTTTATCAGGACAGGATCCTTTGGAATCCAGCCTATGAAGTACAGACCGATTCGCCGCCTGTAAAACAAGTTCGGCATTTCGCCGGAGGACTGTGACCGACTGTCTGCAATCCTGTTTGCAGCCCCGCTGCACCTGACTCTTGAAGCAGAGAATGTGACCCGCTGCGGGCTGTCACTGCGCCTGTCTGAAATCGCTGGCGGATCGTCCGGCGAGGTCATGTACGGCTCGGATTTCAAACTGGAACAGTATACGCATTACGACTGGCATTCGTGCCCGACAGTCATCGACAATGCTGCCTTTACCAGTGAGGGCTATCCCTACTCCGGTGAGATCACGATGCTGCCGATCGATTGGCGTTGGATCTACGGAACACTGGAAACCGGGCGCTACCGTATCAGCAAGCAGTTTTCTGCCAAGCAGCAGAATTCGGATGCCTACACGCTCTATGCGGAGTTTGACATCACAGATGATATGGGTGAGAGTGTCCCGCTTGCGGAATTACCTTTCCCGGCGGAGAGTTTCAGTTCGGACGAGATTGTCGGCTTAGAGACTGCCTATGCGCCGTATCTGGCGAAAATTCCCGCCGATGTGCAGCAGCAGATCGCCGATGCAATGGAGCACTCCTACTGGATTCCGGTATCCTCAGAAACAATCACAATGGACGGCGAATCCACCAGCTTTTTTGTCCGCGGGAAAGCTTCGGACACGCCGTATCGGATCGAATTTGTTCCCTCTCAGTCTGCTGTGCAGGTATATGTGGGGGATGCAGAAACGCCGCTTGTATATCAGATCTCGTGGGAGCTGAAAGCAGCCGCTGAACACGCTCTTGACTACCTTCAGGAAACAGACGATGTAATGCAGTACCTGATCCCTTGTGGGGTAGAAAAGCTCACAGTTCGCGGGGTTTGGGATGCCGTGGATGCAGCGTCCAAAGGCAAATCATAAACATAGTGCAGTTTCTGTACTTTCATTTGTGGAGTGCAGCCATTGTTGGCTGCACTTCTTGCTTTCAAACGAGAAAAAAATATTTTTTATTTTTTCGCGACACTTTACACTCCAAATACGTCTTAGTAAGTGAAGGGGGGGATGCTGCGTGACAGAAAAACAGCTTCGGGCGCTCCTGCAATCCGATCCTGCACGGGGTGAGAAAGCCGTTTTCGACGAATATTACAGCTATGTATACGCCATTGCATTTTGGCAGCTGAACGGAACCGGAACGCGGGAGGATGTAGAGGAATGTGTCATTGACGTGTTTCTGGAAGTTTTTCAGCGGATGGATTCCATTCAGGACGGTTCGCTGAAAGCCTACATAGGCATGACAGCACGGAATCAGGCAATTGACCGCAGCCGCAGTTTATCAGTCAGAAACAAGCATACAACAACGCTTGATGAGAAAATT
>ONEQ01000076.1 GCA_900316885.1 uncultured Eubacteriales bacterium
GAGTTCTTTGAGGAATTTCTGAAGCACAGAGCTGAGCTGGTTTCCGGTGAGAACTGATCGCCGGAACGGGTAAAACAGTAATCTAAGAAAGAGGAATCATTATGGCAGAATCCATGGGAAATCTTCGCCGCACACACGGCTGCGGAGAAGTCACAGAGCCGGGGATGCATGTTACCGTCGGCGGCTTTGTGCAGTATATGCGCAACAAGAACAAGGTTATCTTCATCGTCCTGCGTGACCGCAGCGGTGAGGTGCAGCTCGTGTTCAACGACGAGACCGACCGCGCCATCTTCGAGAAGGCGGCATCCGTCAAGAACGAGTATGTGCTGCTCGTCAAGGGTACGTCCGTGACCCGTCAGGACATCAACCCGAACATGAAGACCGGCAACATCGAGATCATCGCGGAGGAGATCCGCATCCTTGCCAAGGCTGAGCCGACCCCGTTCCCGATCATGGACGAGATCAACGCCGGCGAGGAGCAGCGCCTGAAGTACCGCTATCTCGACCTGCGCCGTCCGGCACTCCAGAAGAATCTCATCATGCGCCACAAGATCGCCAAGTGTGCGCGTGAGTACTACTATGCAAACGGTTTCCTCGAAATCGAGACGCCCATGATGATGAAGTCCACCCCCGAGGGTGCGCGTGACTATCTGATTCCGTCCCGTGTACACCCGGGCGAGTTCTACGCACTCCCGCAGTCTCCCCAGATCTACAAGCAGCTCCTCATGGTTGCCGGCATGGAGCGCTACATCCAGATCGCAAGATGCTTCCGCGACGAGGATCTGCGTGCGGACCGTCAGCCGGAGTTCACCCAGATCGACCTGGAAATGAGCTATGTGGACGTGGAGGACATCCTCGACCTGACCGAGGGCTTTGTCAAGAAGCTCCTCAAGGATATTCTGGACCGTGACCTCGAAACACCCCTGCCCCGCCTGTCCTACGCCGAGGCAATGAACCGCTACGGCTCCGACAAGCCGGATACCCGCTTCGGCATGGAGATTCAGGACGTATCCGGGCTCGTCAAGGATACGGAGTTCGGTGTGTTCAAGGGCGCAATTGAAGCCGGCGGCAGCGTGCGCTGCATCGTGGCAAAGAATTCCGCAAAGATCCTCTCCCGCAAGGAGATCGACAAGCTCACCGAAATGGTGCGCGGCATCGGTGCAAAGGGTCTTGCCTTCATCCGCTGGGCAGACGAAAAGCCGAACTGCTCGTTCGCGAAGTTCTTCACCGAGGAGCAGATTTCTGACCTGCTCGCAAAGCTCGGTGCCGAGCAGGGCGACGTGGTGCTGTTCGTAGCGGACAAGAATTCCGTCGTACTCCCGACCCTCGGCGCACTCCGTCTGGAGGTCGGCAGGAAGCTGGATATTATCCCGCAGGACAAGCTGAATTTCCTGTGGATCACGCAGTTCCCGTTCTTCGAGTGGGACGAGGAGAGCCAGACATGGCTCGCAATGCATCACCCGTTCACCATGCCGGAGGACGAGTGCCTGCCGTTCCTCGAATCCGACCCGGGCAAGGTCACGGCAAAGGCATACGACCTCGTGCTCAACGGCGTCGAGCTGTGCTCCGGCTCCATGCGTATCACGGACTATGAGCTCCAGGAGAAGATGTTCCGCGCACTCGGTCTGACCGACGAGGAGATCGAGGCGAAGTTCGGCTTCCTGGTAGAGGCATACCACTACGGCGCACCGCCGCACGGTGGTCTGGGTATCGGTCTGGACAGACTGTCGATGGTTCTGTGTCAGGCAGAGTCCCTGCGTGACGTCATCGCCTTCCCGAAGGTCAAGGACGCATCCGAGATCATGAGCCAGTGCCCGTCTCCCATCGAGCCGGAAAATCTCGATGTGCTGGGCATTATGGTCAAGCCGCAGGAAAAGACAGAGGAATAAAAGCAATCCCCTCTCTGCATGACGCAGGGAGGGGATTTTGGATAGATAGGATCCGCCCGCCTGTCAAGTGCGATTTGCAAATCAGACCCCAAATATCGCATAATACTCCCGATTCCCATGAAAGCATGGACAATCGGGATATTTTTTGCTATAATCAAACTACAGAATATGATGCATGAAAAGGGGAATCCTTATGAACCGCAAGAAACTCATCTCCGCGCTCACCGCCGCCGCCCTCACACTGGGCATGCTCTGCCCGCTGGGTTCGACCGCTGAGGACACCAAACAGCTCCGCGTCATGCCGCTGGGCGATTCCATCACCGACGGCTTCACCGTCACCGGCGGCTATCGCATCCCCCTCTGGTACATGCTCCGGGAAAAGGGCATCGTTGAGGGCATCGATTTCGTGGGTCCCAACGGCTGGTACATCGACGGCGTGGCGGATTACAACCATGCCGGCTATTCCGGCTACACCATCGCAGACTGCCCCGGACGGCAGGGCATCTATAACTTCATCGACTGGCTCATGCAGGAGTATCCCGCCGATGTGGTCATGCTCCAGATCGGCACCAACGACATCATCTCCAGCTACGACCTCGATCATGCCGGCGATCGTCTGGAGCTTCTCGTGGACAGCATCCTGACCTACATCCCGGAGGGCGGTATGCTCTATGTATCGACCATTCCCTACATGGATGCGGACGTCACCACCTACACGGACGCCTACACCGCCGAGGAGATGGACAAGGCGGTCGATGATTACAATGACAAGGTCAAAGCGCTCGTCACCAAAAAGCAGTCCGAGGGCAAGCCGGTCACACAGGCGGATGTCAACTCCGTCCTGACCAAAGCCGACCTGAGCGACGGCGTTCACCCCAGCGAGGACGGCTACAAGAAGATGGCTGCCTACTGGTGCGGCGTGCTGTCGGATTTCGTCGGCGGCAATCCGGCACCGACCCAGCCCTCGAGCGAACCCACACAGCCTGCCACCGAACCAACCCAGCCTGACACCGAGCCCCCCGTATCTCATCAGGGCGACGTGAACGGCAGCGGGCAGACGGATGTGGCGGATATTATCGTCCTGCAAAAGTATCTGCTCGGCGCCGGTTCCCTCCCGCAAACGGAAAACGCCGACCTGAATCAGGACGGCGTCATCGATGTGTTCGATCTGGGACTGCTCAAACGGGCGGTGCTTCAGATGCAGTAATCATCCTCGGAGCTGTTTTCCAGCATATCCTTCAGGGTCACACTGTCAAGGTACTCGTTGATAACCTTGTACAGCCCCTCCCAGATATACAGCGAGACACAGCTCTCCGCACGGGGACAATCGTTGACATCGTAGTCCAGACAGGAGACCGGTGCAAGGCTTCCCTCCGTGGCACGGAGAACATCACCGACCGAGCATTCGTCTGCCCGCTTGGCAAGCATATAGCCGCCGCGGTTGCCGCGGTTCGTCCGCAGGATTCCTTGAGGGAGACAAAGCCGTCCTCCTGATGGGCGGCAAGATACAGCAGCATTCGCAGTGCATAGCGGCCCTTGGTCGAGATCTTCATAGATCATACTCCTTTCCGATTGAAAATCCTGTTAATACTATTATACCATAGGATTACTATGTTTTCAAGAGCAGGCGGTTCGTCATACCGCCTGTTTTTTTGGCGTATTTGAATTATTTTTCTACGTTTTGACGGTTTTTGCCAGTGTGAAATTTTGCCTATCATTTTGTATTGGCACGGATTCCCCCTGTATTTCTGAATTTGTGAGAGATCTGTCACTTTCTCCGCACCCGGAGCCGTCAAAATGACGAAAAAGATGCAGTCCTGAACCATTCGCTCACAATCGCTGTAATACGGGATAAATGATCTTTCAACTATCCCAACATTGAAAAAAAGCGTAAAAAATGTGTAAAAACAGGGCAAAAATCCAAAAATCCCCGCAGTAACCTCCGGGGGGATTTATACACGTTGCTGATTGACAAGGGCTGGGGAAAATGGTATAATATTGTGTAAGGATGCCGAAAGGCACCATTGCCCACTGTTCCGGCGGTATCCTTACCGCAGCAGATTGTCAGCCTGCGATCCGCACGGAACGTTTCTCTATGAAAGAGAGGTTTTACACATGAAGAGAAAGAATAAAGGCAGTATCCTTGCCGGTCTGCTGGCGCTGCAGTTTGTGATGCAGGCTGCCGGTGTACAGGTAACCGCATTCGCTGAGGATGCCGTTCTGCCGACCGAGACAGCCGCTGACACCACTGAGGCTGCCACCACCGCAGAATCCACCGCTGCACCGACGGAAGTGACCGTTGCTGCAACCGAGACAACCGAGGTAACCACCGAGGCTGCAACCGAGGCAACCACCGAGGCGGCAACTACCGCTTCGACCGAAGCAACGACTGCTCCCGCCGAGACAACTGCTCCGACGGAGGCTACCGCGGTTGCCATCAGCACCGACGTTGCTCCCACCGCTGAGGCATCGGACGGCGTGACCCTGACCAACGCTGTCACCGTTCCCAACGAGATCAAGGAGGGCGCTGTTGTCAGCATCGGCGGTACACTCAACTCCGCCAACGGCAAGGCAATCACCAAGGTCAGACTCGAGATCCTGACCAAGGCTGGCTCTGTTCTGTACTACGGCGAAGCAGCCCCGAACACCACCACCTACGATCTCAAGAAGCTCGATGAGAAGCTCCTGTTCAACAAGCTCACCGGCGGCGACTACATCTACCGCATCAGCGCAACCAACTCCGCAGGTGCCTCCTACAATCAGGACGTTCCGTTCAAGGTGCTGGCTGCCAATGAGCTCGACTACCTCAAGCTCGAGGGTACCCTGACAAACATCCCGGCAACCCTCAAGCCCGGCACTCCGGTCACCGTTTCCGGTACCGTCAAGTCCGGTCAGACCAGCATCACCTCCGTTTCGATCAAGATCACCGATCAGAACGGCAAGGAGTGGTGCCCGAATAAGGTCGTTCCCGGCAAGACCGAGTACAACCTCAAGGGTCTGGACAACATCATCACCTTCGACAAGCTGCCGGTCGGCACCTACAGCTTCAAGGTTATCGCTTCCAACAAGGCAAACACCGATAAGGTGCTCCAGGAGGTTACCTTCAACGTCGGCTCCGGCTCCGTCGTAACCCAGGATACCATCACCCTGGTCAATGCAACTGCACTGCCGGATACCATGGTCGCAGGCAGCAACTATTCCGTAAGAGGCAACGTTACCTCCGCATCCTCCAACCTGAAGTCACTGTTCGTCGGCGTTTACAACTCCGCAGGTCAGGTTGTCAGCGGCAGAACGATCGCCCTCAACACCCAGTCCTATGACCTGGTGAACATGGATACCTATGTACCGTTCAACACGCTGTCTGCCGGCAATTACCTCTTTGCGATCATCGCATCCAACAACACCAAGAACAACGAGGTGCTGTTCACCAAGAGCTTTACCGTTACCGGCACATCTCCGGTCGTTACCACCGATGAGATCACACTGACCGGTGCAACAGAGGTTCCGAATACCGTCAATGCAGGCTCCACCCTGAGCATCCACGGTAATGTCAAGTCCGAGTCCTCCAATCTGAAGACCCTGACGGTTGCAGTTTACGACCTCAACGGCAACTTCAAGACCGGCGGCACCATCAACCCGGCTGCCAAGGATTCCGACCTGTACTACCTCGACCGTTACCTGAACTTCAATACGCTCGCAGCCGGCAGCTATCACTATTATGTAATGGCTTCCAACGACAAGTATTCCAACAAGGTTCTGGCACACAAGCAGTTCACGGTAGCAGGCACCGCCGTAGCGGACACCATTTCCATCAGCGGCTTCCTGGCACTGCCGTCCAGCTTCCCGCAGAAGACTGCACAGACCCTCAAGGGTACCGTTACCTCCGGCAGCTCCAACCTCACCACCCTGTTCGTAGGCTTCTACAACAATCTCGGTCAGGTTGTGACCGGCAGAACCATTAACCCGGCAAGCACCTCCTGCGATCTGGCTTCCAAGATGAGCCAGTATCTGGATTACACCAAGCTGACTGCCGGCGACTACACCTTCGCGGTGATCGCATCCAATGCGACCACATCCAACCAGGTGCTCGTCAACCAGAAGGTCAAGGTAACTGCTTCCATGGCAGCATCCCTGAGCATCACCGGCAACACCGCTATCCCTGCTACCATGGTACAGGGCTCCAAGCAGAAGGTTTCCGGTATCGTCAACTCCGACTCCACGATGACCTCCCTGTTCGTTGGTATCTACAATGCAGCAGGTCAGCTTGAGAGTGGCAGAACCATCAACCCGAATGCAACCAGCTTTGACATCAGCAAGCTCGATTCCTATGTCAGATTCGACACGCTGAAGGCAGGTACTTACACCTATGCGGTTATCGCATCCAATGCAACCAACACCAACTACTCCATCATCAAGCAGACTGTTACCGTTACCGCAAACAACGCAGCAGACAAGCTGACACTCACCAACGGTTCCGTTATCCCGGATAAGATTGCCGTAGGCAAGGCAGTTACCGTATCCGGTGTCGTAACCTCCGCAACCTCCAACATCACCGCACTGACTGTAGGCGTTTACAAGGGTCAGGAGCTCGTAACCGGCAGATCGATCAATCCGAATGCCAAGAGCTACAACCTGTCCAACCTCGACAAGTACGTTCTGTTCAACACCCTGAAGGACGGCGAGTACACCTACGCTGTTATCGCAACCAACGCATCCTTCACCAATGAGACCCTGTATGCGAAGAAGTTCATCGTCGGCAACGGCGGCGTGACCGATTCCATCACCATGGCAAACGGCACAACCGTTCCGAATCCGCTCACCAAGGGCAAGTCCGTCAGCGTCAAGGGTACCATCACCTCCTCTGCACCGCTGACCTCCGTAACGGTTGCTATCTGCGATGCAAACGGCGCTGCGGTTTACAGCCAGACCGTTACACCGAATGCCAAGACCTACACCATCTCCAGTGCAATCGACAATGCAATGTACTTCAACCGTCTGGCAGCCGGCAGCTACAGCTACCGCGTCATCGTCAGCACGGCAAACACCAGCAACTACGCACTCGTAAATCAGGCATTCACCGTTAAGTAAGCATACCAAAGAGCCCTCCGGTATTCCGGAGGGCTCAGTTTTTTCAATATCGTGTTCTTAGGAGCGCCCCACCCCCAGCCCCCTCCCCGGAGGAGAGGGGGCTATTTTTAGGGGGCTGCGCCCCCTAAAACCCCCATTAATAATTAAACGCTCCGAAATGTTCGGAGCGTTTGCTTTGTATGGAAATCAGAATCCGACAGGATTCGCTGCCCAGCCAACGGCGGCGAGGACATAGTCCTGCGCACTCGTCGAGGAGGTCAGATCGTAGTTCTCATCCAGCAGGAAATCCGATGCGCCGCCAACCACCATGAAGCCGTTGCCGTGCATCGTATCGCGGGAAAAGAGCATCGTCATGAGCTGCTCGTGCTCGAAGGTCAGCGGATCATCCGCCACGCCGCCGCAGGGCTCTCCCACAGCGCTTGCCGCTGTTTCCAGGATCGCATCGAGCCGCAGGTCGTGGAAATTCTCCCCCGTCTCGAAATGGAAGCTCCGGCAGTTGTGCAGATACAGCGGACGCTGTGCCGTCTCATCGGTGATCGTCATGCCCTCCGGCGCGTGAATCTGCCGGATTTCCGGGAATGTGGGATCCTCCCCCTGCATCCGTGCCTTGTCCGTCTCGACGATCCGGTCGTAATCCATGCGGATGCAGAAGCGCTCCAGCGAACGCTCCAGATATTTGTAGCGGGTATCGCTCTCGTCCGCCGGGATCAGCAGCAGAAGATGCCCGCCGTCATCCATGTAGCGGTCAAGCTGCGCTGCTTCCTCCTTGGTCAGATCCTCACGCGGCGCGTTCAGGATGACCAGATCCGCGCCCGTCGGAAGCTCCGCCATGGCATCTGCCTGCACCAGACAGTTCTTCGCCTCGACCGCCGCCTTGAACTTTGTGACCTTGTCCAGCGGCGCGGTGCCGTGATCGGTCACATAGTAGACAACTGCCGGCTTCGGCGCTTCGGTCATCGGCGGGAGCGTCTCGGCAACACTCGATTCCGCCGGTTTCTGAGAACAGCCGCAGAGCATAAGCACTGCGGCTGAAAGTACAGCAAATAGCTTTCGCCTCATTCAGAAGGCTTCCTTTCTGTGATTGATTCTGTGAACCAGGCGCTCTTGAACTCCTCGAAGAACTGCTTGACATGTTCCGACTCCGCGGTATCCTTCCGGCAGAGGAACACCAGCGTCCGTTCCTCGGTAAATTCACCCAGCGGAAGCTGTACCACATGACAATCGCGCATGGCAGGCTCATAGGCAAAGCACACGCCCCGTCCGGCTTCCGCCATCTGGCGCAGTACAGCCGGGGAGTTCGACTCCCAGACATTCGTGAAATCTGCAAACGTCAGATTCTTCTTGCGGAGCATCGTCTCCATCACCAGACGGTCACCGGATGCGTCCTCACGCAGCAGCAGCGTCTGCTGTAAAATGCGCTTGGTATGCATCGGCTCGCCGCAGAGAGACTCTGCCGCATAGCAGCCGAAGCGCACCTTGCCGGCGCTCACCGCCGTCAGCGCGGGTGTGGCAGCCGCCTTGTCGGTCAGCGCAAAATCGATCGCGCCGCTTTCGGTCAGCTCCGCAAGCTCCGGCATCGTGGCGATGTGCAGCGTCACCGGGCGCTCCTCGCTCATGAGCGCAGCGGTAATCTCCGCAGCACGCGCTTCCCCGAGCTCTGCCGGGAATCCGAAGCGAAGTGCCGTTTTCTGCTCGCTCATGCGCTTGAGATCTGCCGCGACGCGCTTGCTCATTTTGGTCATCGATTCTGCCTGACGGCGGAGATACTCTCCCTCCGGGGTCAGCAGCAGTGTCTTGCCCTCATAGCAGAACAGCCGGCACTGGTATTTTTTCTGCAAATACTTGATGTGCTGTGTTACAGAGGGCTGGGTCATGCCGAGGATTTTTGCGGTCTTTGTGTAGCTCTTGGTCTCGCAAAGCTGCAAAAACGTGGCAATACGAAAATCCAGCATAGTTATCTCTCCTTTAATTGATGTCATGATATTCCAGATCCTATCGGAATATCCCGCTTGCGTCCCCACACATCATGTATACCAATGATATAAATTTATTATACACCAAATACAGCACTTTGTCAAGCGACTTGTAAACTTTCTGTGCAGGCACTTGTATTTTTCTGTGAAATCTGCTATAATAGAATTACCGCAAAGCGGTGAATACAAACCGGAAAGAAGGAATCCTGCATGACAAGCATCACCAATGATATCCGCTATATCGGCGTAAACGACCACCAGCTCGACCTGTTCGAGGGACAGTACGACGTCCCGGAGGGTATGGCATACAACTCCTACGTGATTCTCGACGAGAAGATTGCCGTCATGGACAGTGTTGATATTAAATTCGGTGAGGAATGGCTCGCCAAGCTCCGTGAGGCGCTGGGCGGCAGAACGCCTGACTATCTCATCATCCAGCACATGGAGCCCGATCATTCGGCAAATATCCTGACCTTTGCCAAGGCATTCCCGGAGGCTGTGCTTGTCGGCAATGCGAAAACCTTCGCGATGCTGGGGCAGTTCTTCGAGCATCTGGATCTCCCGGAGGCGCGGAAGCTCGTGGTCAAGGACGGTGACACGCTGTCTCTCGGCAAGCACGAGCTGAAGTTCGTGTTTGCGCCGATGGTTCACTGGCCGGAGGTCATGTTCACGTATGACAGCACGGACAAGGTGCTGTTCTCTGCGGATGCGTTCGGCAAGTTCGGCGCCCTCGACAGCGAGGATGACGACTGGGCATGCGAAGCACGCCGCTACTATTTCGGCATCGTGGGTAAGTACGGGATGCAGGTGCAGAACGTGCTCAAAAAGGCGGCAGCGCTGGACATTCAGACGATCTGCCCGCTGCACGGTCCGATCCTGACCGAGAATCTGGGCTATTATCTGGATCTGTACAACACCTGGTCGTCCTACGGTGTGGAGAGTGAGGGCGTGTGCATCGCCTACACCTCGGTTTACGGGCACACAAAGGAGGCTGCCGAGCTGCTGGAGAAGGCGCTCATTGCCCGCGGCTGTCCGAAGGTTGCGATCACGGATCTGGCGCGTGAGGACATGGCGGAGGCAGTTGAGGATGCATTCCGCTACGGCAAGCTGGTTCTGGCGACAACGACCTACAATGCGGAGATCTTCCCGTTCATGAAGCATTTCATTGATGATCTCGTAGAGCGCGGCTACCAGAACCGCACGATCGGCTTTATCGAGAACGGCTCCTGGGCGCCGATGGCGGCAAAGGTCATGAAGTCCATGTTTGAGAAGTCGAAGAATATCACCTTCACGGACACGACCGTGACCCTGAAATCTGCCCTCAGCCAGCAGAGCCGTGAGCAGATCGCGGCACTGGCAGATGAGCTGATCTGACCCCAGCCCCATCCCCTTGCAGGGGGATGGGGCTTTTTTGGCAGGAGGAGCTGGCTTCTCTGCTCGCCTTTGCAATGAACCATTTACAAATGCCTCTTGCAGTTCCTGCGCTGATTTTTGCAAAGCAAAAATCCAGGGGCTGCGGGGCGCAGCCCCGCATTCTCCTTTGCAATGAAAAATTTACAAATGCCTCTTGCAGTTCCTGCGCTGATTTTTGCAAAGCAAAAATCCAGGGGGCTGCGGGGCGCAGCCCCGCATTCTCCTTTGCAATGAAAAATTTACAAATACCTCTTGCAGTTTTCTGTAAAATAGTGTATAATAGAATCGTGGCATGATTGACAGATGTTTGTCAGCCTGACGCCCTCGATGCAAAGCATCGGAAAAGGGGGCGGCGGAGGGGGCTTCCCCGGCTGCACAGCCGCATTGTTGTCATGCAAAACCAAATCAGCCCCAAGGGGCAAACCAATACGAAAGGATGTCATAACAATGGCAGGTTTGAACAAGGTTACAGTCGAGGATCTCAACGTCAAGGGCAAGAAGGTACTGGTAAGAGTAGACTTCAACGTTCCGCTGAAGGACGGCGTTATCACCAACGATAACAGAATCCAGGCAGCGCTCCCGACCATCAATAAGCTGACCGAGAACGGCGCTAAGGTTGTTCTGTGCTCCCATCTGGGCAAGCCGAAGAACGGTCCGGAGGAGAAGTTCTCCCTCAAGCCCGCAGCAGACAGACTCGCAGAGCTCGTTTCTGCTAAGGTTACCTTCGCAAACGACGACACCGTTGTCGGTGAGAATGCAAAGGCTGCTGTTGCCGCTATGAACGACGGCGAGATCGTAGTGCTCCAGAACACCCGTTTCCGCGGCGCTGACGAGACCAAGAACGGCGAGGGCTTCGCTAAGGAGCTGGCTGATCTGGTAGACGATCAGGTTTTCGTAATGGATGCATTCGGTTCTGCTCACAGAGCACATGCTTCTACGGCTGGTGTTACCAAGTTCGTCAAGGAGACTGCTGTTGGTTATCTGATGCAGAAGGAGATCCAGTACCTCGGCAATGCCGTTGAGGTTCCGGTTCGTCCGTTCGTTGCAATCCTCGGCGGCGCCAAGGTTGCTGACAAGCTGAACGTTATCTCCAACCTGCTCGAGAAGTGCGATACCCTCATCATCGGCGGCGGTATGGCTTACACCTTCCTGAAGGCACAGGGCGGCTCCATCGGTCAGTCCCTCGTTGACGACGAGAAGCTCGACTACTGCAAGGAGATGCTCGCAAAGGCTGAGTCCCTCGGCAAGAAGATCCTGCTCCCGGTTGATACCGCTGTTGCAGCTTCCTTCCCGGATCCGATCGACGCTGAGATCGCCATCGAGAACGTTAAGTCCACCGAGATCCCGGCTGACAAGATGGGTCTGGACATCGGTACCGAGACCCAGAAGCTCTTCGCTGATGCAGTGAAGTCCGCTAAGACCGTTGTATGGAACGGTCCGATGGGCGTATTCGAGAACCCGACTCTGGCAAAGGGCACCATCGCTGTTGCCAAGGCTCTGGCTGAGACCGATGCTACCACCATCATCGGCGGCGGCGACTCCGCAGCAGCAGTAATGCAGCTCGGCTTCGCTGACAAGATGTCCCACATCTCCACCGGCGGCGGCGCTTCTCTCGAGTACCTCGAGGGTAAGGTTCTCCCGGGCGTGGCTGTTATCGCTGAGAAGTAAGCGCGGAGCGTTTCAGGGGGCTCTGCCCCCTATCCGCTCTTAGGGAACCACTGATTAAATCGCGCCTGACGGCTTGGCGTGCAATCTGCTTGCATATTTTCCGTCATCTTGCCCAATTCCTCCTAGCGATACATACAGTGCGCACCAGATTTAATCAGTGTTTCCTTAGGAGTCTGGTGTATTTTTCTATTAGGAGTGTGATCTTATGTTCAAGCAGAAGGAAAAGAAGAATTCGATCCCGGCAATTGTGCTGCGCAATATCGATTTCCCGCAGGTTATTACAGAGGCGCTGCCCGTGAAGCTCCCGGAATTCCCGGTTGCCAAGAAAAACGAGGAGAATCAGCCCGATCTCATTACCCGTGTGCTGGAGTATGAGCACACCCCGATCATCGCGGCAGCTACGGTCGGCTTCCTCGCAGGCGTGATCGTTGGCTTTGCCATGTCCCCGATCAAAAAGGGCGTGCGCATCGGCTGCAACAACAAGGCAGTCACCAACGAATACGATGATGAATACGACGAAGATATCAACGACTACGAGGAGGACGAATAATCATGTATCAGCTGACCTATATCAATGAAGACGGTGAGTATGTCACCGAGAAGTACGATGATTTCGGTGAGGCGATCGAGCAGTATGCACTTGCCTGCGACGGCTGCACACTGGCGATTCTCGCAGATACCCGGAACAGGGAAATCATTTCGCAGTACAAGTATGAGGAAGAGGGAAGCTGCGCACTGAGCTGATTCCGTTTCCATCAATAAGGAGGACAATCCCATGAATAAAGCAGTTAGAAAGGCAATCATCGCCGGCAACTGGAAAATGAACAAGACCCGCCCGGAGGCAAAGGCTCTGATCGAGGCAATCAAGCCCCTCGTAGCTAACGCTGACGGCAAGATCGAGGTTATCACCTGCGTACCGTTCACCAACCTGGAGACCGCTGTGGCAGCGACCGCTGGTTCCAATGTCAAGGTTGGCGCTGAGAACGTACATTTCGAGAAGTCCGGCGCATTCACCGGCGAGATCTCCGCTGATATGCTCGTTGAGGTCGGCGTTGAGTACGTTGTCATCGGTCACTCCGAGAGAAGACAGTACTTCGGTGAGACCGACGAGACTGTCAACAAGA
>ONEQ01000081.1 GCA_900316885.1 uncultured Eubacteriales bacterium
GAGCGTGAACGTCTGGTTTACTGCCAGAAGCTGCGGCGTGTGCTGGGTAGCACGGTTTCCACGCTGGTCGTTGTTGCAGCGATGGCAGTGCTACTGTCCACAATCTTTCTCCCGGTCATTCAGGTGTCCGGTGACAGCATGGAACCGGCAATGCACGACGGCGATATCCTGCTTCTGATGAAAACTAAGGAGTTCGATTATGGTGAGCTCTGCTGTGTGGCATGGCAGAACAAGCTCCTACTGAAACGTGTGATCGCACTCCCCGGAGATTCGGTGGAGATCGACGAGGACGGCACGGTCTCCGTCAACGGAGAAGTCCTTGACGAGCCCTATGTCACGAACAAAAGTCTCGGAGAATGCGATGTTTCCTTCCCATATCTCGTCCCGGATGGGTCACTTTTCGTAATGGGTGACAGGAGGGATACCTCGATCGACAGCCGGAGCACGGTGATCGGCAGCGTCGCGTATGACCAGATGGTCGGACGGGTACTGTTCCGGATCTGGTCGAAACAGAAGGATAACGCATAAACAGAATCATACAATCATTTACACTCCGAATCCTCATAGAAAGGGGGGATGAAATTGAGAGAGCGAACAGAATTACTGATCCGCGGCATGACGGAAAACCGGACAAAGCGTCACAGATGGCTGGCAATGGTCACAGCGCTGGCATTTCTGACGGGCGGCAACGTGTTCTGGAGTCTGCGCGAGATCGGCACCGCGGTGACAGAGGATGATCTTTGTACGCGCGAGGCACACGAGCATTCCGAGGAATGCTACGATGAGAACGGCGATCTGATCTGCGGAAAAGAAGAGCATGTCCACACGGCAGCGTGCTTCTCGGATGAGAACGCCGACGTGGAAACTGCGGAGATCTGGGAAGCAACGATCCCGGAACGCGAGGGGCTCTCGAGGCAGGAGCAGGCAGCTCTGATCGCGGAGTCACAGCTCGGCTATGCGGAGAGCACGAACAATTTCATCCTCGGTGAGGATGGAGTGCAGCACGGCTACACGCGCTACGGCGCATGGTACGGCAACCCCTACGGCGAGTGGAACACGATGTTCATCTACTTCTGCCTGTATTACGCGGGCGTGAGTGCGGAGGAGATTCCTTGTATCGGAAACGCCCGGACGTGGCAGGTGAAGCTGAGTGAATGCGGACTGATTCGCGGACCGGACACCGAACCGGAGCGAGGTGAAGTCATCTTGCTTGATCTGGATGCCGACGGCGAAGCGGATCTGACGGGTATCATTACGGATGCGGCGGAAACGCTGCATTTCGTGGAGGGTGATCTGGGACATGCCGTTGCCGTAGGTGAGCTTGCACCGGATGCGGAGCAGATCCTAGGGTTTGTGGCGATTCCGGAGCCGGATGCGCCGGACGCAGAGAATCCGGAGGAATCCCCGCCGGAGAATGCAGAAGAATCCCCGCCAGATGCAGAGCCTGCACCGACGGAGAAGCAGCCCGCAGCATCCGAGAGCGAACAGCCGCTGGTGACATACCGCGCAGAAGCGCCGTCGGGCATTCAGGTGAGTGCCGTGGCGGCGGAGGGTGTATTCCCGGCGGACACGATGATGACCGTCACGGATGTGCCGCGTGAGGAGGCATTGCAGGCGGCGGAGCATCTCGAAGCAGACGCGCTTGATGCGGTAGCGGTGGATATTTCATTTACCGATGCCGCCGGCGCGGAGCTGGAACCCAATGGTGCCGTGGAGGTGCAGATCACACTACCGGAGGCGCTTTATCTCAGCGGAAGCGAATACGATCTGCTGCATGTGTCCGATGAGGGCGAGGTGCAGAGAGTCGTGGAAGCAGAGATCTCACAGAATGGCGCCGGGTTTACGGCGGAGAGTTTCTCGATGTATGTGCTGATAGCGGGCAAAGTCGTTGAAAAGTCCAATGTCGTTATGCTCAACGGTGATAAGGGCAATAATTCTCAGACGAATCCTTATGTGATCGGTATTGGAGAAAATATCGAAGTATGGTATTCGGGAGAATACATTGACAAATCTGATCAGTATTCTCGAGGATTTACTGTTTATCAAAACTCAGATAATAAGGTTATACGAACACCCGGTAAAGAATCTGAAATAATTGAGGGAGAATACCGGAAGGCATTTTTTACTGGAAATAGTGAAGGTGTTTGTCAAATAATTAAAACAACTGGCACGGGTGCCTGGGAATCTAACGATAGCATTGCTGACTATCTTTGGGTCAAAGTCGTCGATCACCCCATCTTTATCATGCAATATGGAAAGCGTGTCTTGTTTAATGATTCCACTATCTCAGCCAGTGTCGGTGATACGATCACATTAAGCGTGAACGGCAGTCATCCTGAATTGCTCGCGCCGGTTGACGGCAGTGATACCAGTCAAGGTTATAAAATTTCGGACACGCTCTACAGAGGAAAGCCGAATTATGATAACGGAAACACATTCGTGACTTTTGTCTGCACGAAAGATGGCACACAGGCAATCACAGTCAACGGAAAAACGATCACATTCAACGTCACAAACGACAAGCTGTACAGAGTCATCGGCGGCAACCGATATGAGGTGCATGACGGTCAGACACTGAAAGTCTATGGAGATCAGGTGATACTTAGTGTCAACGGTCAGGCTGCACATTTGCTGAACCCTGACAGCAATTATAATTTTGCTGCTTCTTATTTATTCTGTGATGATTTCCTCTATCGAAATGCTCCGGCAGGCTCCGACTATGGAGGCATTACCGTTGACGGTGTTGTCATCCCGACAACAAACGTCAGATTCGATTGCAAGAAGCTCGGAACGTCGGGTACTTTTACAGTCAACGGCAAGACCGTTCGTGTGGAAGTTGCCCCGGTCTATATGATCCTGAGCGGCAAGCGTGTTCCTCTGGATGAGGCACTGCTCGAGATGAACAAAACCACCGATCATAACTTATATGGAATTGAAGGTGAGACGTTTACATTCAGCTTTAACGGAGAAAACAACAACTTGATCACAGAACTTCCTACGGAATACTTTGATGTGAAACCGGTCAATGTGGACGGCAATACAAATGTTACGATCACATGCAAAAAGCACTTTGCTGGTCAAAAAAGCTTCAGAGTAAACGGCGAGGATTATAAGATCGAGGTCGAGCATCCGATCTATGTTGTTGAGAAACTCCATGATAGGGATATAGACCGAATCAACGAGTGGCTGCAAGGCTATAACCTTCCAAAGGAAAACGGATATGTTCCTAATCGGCTTAAAACCGCAGACTGGGATTATGATCGCCGGTATATTCTCTTCAATAATGATGAGCTTGTTTTGAGAGTGCCATTGAATGATGATCTTTCATCTGCAAGCCTTGTAATTGAAGATGGGAAATTTGAAGTACTGGGCGGGTCATTGACCAGTAACGGCAGTGCGATCAACGTAAAGCTCAAGGCGATCAATACCGAAAGTGATGAGATCAACACCCAGATCGATCTAAAAGATAGCGCAGGCAACACGATCAGAACGATGTTCATCACGATCAAGGGAAGTAGCGGTACAAGCCTGAACCATGCGGATATTGAGATCGCAGACGGCGGTAAATACTCGATCACGAAGATCAAGCGCCACGCTGACGGATCGATCGAGAAGACCATCACACTGTTTGATGCCTATATCGGCGAGATCAACAGCGGTACCGTGTACAGAGCAAATGATACTGTGTGTCAAGACTTTCTGAATGCAAGAGGTGATTACTGGAAGGATCCTACGCTGCAGGTCGGAAGCTCTCAATATGAATACACGTCTGCATATACGAAAGATGCTTACGGAAATGTTACACATATCAGTGAAAGATGGTTCTCTTCTTCTGAGGCAGATCATGTGGTATTCGACACAAATCTTGAGCTGATCCCTGACAGCGTTCAGACGATCACATATAATGCGGACGGTGAGGAGACCGGTTCTACCAAGCACACTTTCAGTGAAACGGAAAGACAAAATCACGAAATGCGTGACAATGTCATGTTCACGATGGAACATCAGGAGATCGTTGATGCGCTCAACAAATGCCCGCTGCATAACGGACTGGACTTTACAATTACTGCATTTGCGGCAATGGTCGAGTTTGATATGAACAAGGATCTGACTGGTGGTACGATCATGGAGGATCAGTTCAGTTTTGATCTGATCAAACGGTCGGTACAGGCATCGGCTAGCATTCTCAAAGAAAATTCCGGTGAAACGGAACCAAAATCTTCGTATGAGTCCTATCTTAGTCAAGGTCTGGTCCCGAAGCTGTACCGGATCGTGTATACAGATGATGGCACTATAAACGGTGCATATCTGTGGGGGACAGGCATTGACGGACCGGCGGTAATCGCTGAGTTAACTGCAATTCCGGGATGTGAGGATCTGAACTCTGCGCAAGCTGTGTTTTATACAGCGATCGGGAGCGATGCAGGCAAAAAACAAACGGTGTTGCAGGTACTGAAAAAGCACCTGATGACACCGGAAACCCTTACAGAAAGCAGTGACGGAACAAGCTATGTGATTCCTCAAGCAGGTTTTCACCTCCTTGCATTTGATGGTGATGAGCCCGTACAGACATCAACAAACAAGGTGCTGGAGACAGCATCCGGTGAAAAGCGAGGTGTTGTGACCTTTGATAAGCTGCATTTTGATGCGCCCGGCATGTACAATTACATCATTAAGGAAACTGCCGGAAGCGCCGAGAATATTCTGTATGATGACAACATCATTGAAATGCAGATCCAGGTCACAAAGGGTGAGCATAATGAGTTGATCGCGGAGATCATTAACCCGTCGCAATTTCAAACGCTGAGCTTCACCAACCACACGACCTACCGTCTCCCCGACACAGGCGGAAGCGGAACCCTGCCCTGGTATCTGGGCGGAACAGTCATACTTGCAGCGGCGACGCTGCTGATGATAAAAAAGCGAAGGGAGGGCAGTTAGGACCGCACTCCCGCACACATGACAAAAATTTATATCAGAAAGGAATTATGACTATGAAAAAAAGAACTAATTTTGCAGCAGCGATCCTGCTGGCTTCGATGATGGCGGTTTCTACTTGTGCAGTGACTTCGATGACGGCGGTGGCGGATACGACCTATACGATCACGATGGACACAACAACAGGTCACACTTATACGGCTTATCAGGTATTTACAGGTACACTTCATGAGGACACCAGTACAACCCCTACAACCAAGACGCTCTCCGATATTACTTGGGGCAACGGTGTGAACAGTTCTGCGCTTGTTAATGCATTGACAAGTGACTCTACTTATGGTACAGCATTTAACACAGCACTTGCCGGAAAAACGACAGATGCCGAAAAAGCTGCTGCTGTTGCAGCAAAGTTAGCAACCTATACAAATACTTCTGATGTAAAGGCTCTCGCAAAGATCATTGCTGCAAATACCACAGGTTCTGGTACAAACTCTAGCGGTACCACAATTGGTAGCCTTTCAGCCGGCTATTATCTCATCAAGGATACAACTGCTTCTTCAAGTATGCCCAATGGCAACACTTATTCAGAATTTATGCTTGAGGTTGTTTCTGATGTTTCGGTAACTGCTAAGGACGAAACAGTAACATCTGATAAGAAAGTAACTGATGCGAACGATTCCACCGGCACAACTGAGGCGAATAAAGAGACTGCTGACTACGACATCGGCGATGATGTTCCCTATGTGCTGACGTTTACACTTCCTGCGAAGTACGCTGAGTACTCCAAGTATCCGATTACCTTTACGGATGATATGTGTGCGGGTTTAACTTATAATGGAGATGCGAAGATTTATTATGGTGAGAGTGATACAACCGGAGCGTCCATCACCCTATCTCCTGTAACCGGAACTGAATACACAGGCACCCCTGCCGGACAGAAATATACCTATTCTATCACAGATTTGAAGGCAGATCAGGCATCGGCAGATACAGGTAGTGCATTGAAATCTCTTACAGCCGGTTCTGTAATCCGAATCGAGTACACCGCAAAGCTGAACGGCAATGCAGTTGTCGGCAATGCAGGTAATCCCAACAAGTACAATGTAACATTTGCAAATGACCCAAACTGGTATGATGACGGTAATGGTGGAACACAGCCGGATAATCCTCCCACCGGTAATACCCCTCCCGTTACCAACACAGTATTCACCTACCAACTTGTTGTTAACAAGGTGAAGTCTGATAATTCTGCTTTGACCGGCGCTGACTTTACTTTATACAAGTTTATTCACAGTACGGGCGGAAGTGATACATACAACGATGGAACAACTGATTACAGCGGTACATGGACATCGGTTGAATCACTTCATACTGGCGAGGGTTCAGTTAATCCTAGCAAGACAAAATCTCCATCCAGTGGAGTTGCCGATTCTGTTTTTACATTCAGCGGCATTGATGATGGCGTTTATAAGCTTGTCGAATCCACAACACCAGATGGCTACAATACCATTGAGCCTATCATTTTCACAGTCACACCGGCTGATGATGGCAAATTGACTAATGACGAAAGTGGTTCTGAAACAGTCAATCTTGGTGGTGTTAGTTTCACACTTTCTAACTCAAATGGATCTTTGTCTGGTAATGTCATCAATAACCAAGGCACCACCCTCCCCAGCACCGGCGGCATCGGCACGACGATCTTCTACGTAGTCGGCGGCACGCTGGCAGCAGGTGCAGTTGTCCTCCTCCTCACCAAGAAGCGCATGAGCATCAATGACCAGAAGTAAAACCATCCTTTCTTTATCAACCGCTTTCCTCCGGGGCATCCGCTCCGGAGGAGCCTGAGCGGCAGCAGGGAGATTCCAATGAAAAGCAAACTTTCCACCATCATCATCCTTCTCATGTTTCTCGTTGGACTCTCTGTGCTGCTGTATCCCGCGATCAGCACCTATGTCAATTCCAAGCACGCCTCGCGCGTGGTCGCCAACTATCAGGATACCGTAGACAATGCCGATGCGGAGCGCATTGCAGCATTCTTCGACGGTGCGGACGACTACAACCGCCGCCTAGCCGCCGATCCGAATGCCTTCTACATCCCGTCCCGGCTCTCCGGCTACTGGCAGACGCTCGACATCACCGGCACCGGCATCATGGGCAACATCTTCATTGACCGCATCAAGGTCGAACTGCCCATCTACCACGGCACCGACCCCGGCGTTCTGCAGATCGGCGTCGGTCACATCGAGGGAACCGCGCTCCCGGTCGGGGGTGAGGGCACGCACTGCGTCCTCTCCGGTCACAGAGGTCTGCCAAGCGCGAAGCTCTTCACTGACCTCGACAAGCTCGAAATCGGCGATACGTTCGTGATTACTGTGCTTGACCAGGAGCTAACCTACCGCATCGACCAGATCAAAACCGTCCTCCCGACCGAATCCGCCGATCTGCTCCCCGTCAAGGGCAAGGACTACTGCACGCTCGTGACGTGTACGCCCTACGGCATCAACACGCATCGCCTGCTCGTGCGCGGCATCCGCGAGGAAACGCCCGAAAAACGCCCCGGCATCCGCGTCCGGAACGAGGCGTTCCAGATCGACCCGCTGATCGTGGCGCCCATCGCCGCGATCCCGATGGTACTCGTGCTGCTGATCGGCACATTTTTGAAGGGCGGGAAGAAGAAACGATAAACCAAAGCTTTAGAAAGGAGGGAGCCGCCATGAAGTCAGTCGGAAAGCGGATTCTTGCGGGGATCTGTATGATGGTGTTTGTGATGCTCTGCTGTCTCCCTCTGTGCGCCAATGCCGCGGAACGCATGGGAACACTGGCGCTCTGGTGTGTCAAGGATGACGATATTGTGGTCGGGATGCACTGGCAGATTTACCGTGTGGGACACCGCGAGAAGAACGATTACGTCTTCGAGAACGAGTTCTCCGGCTACCGTCCCACGCTCGGTGATGTGACCAAACCCATGCTCGAATGGAACGCAGACACCGTCGCATCCGCAGCTGAAACGCTCCGTACCTATGCGATTCTCGATAAAATCCCGGTGCGCGGGCAGGGCATCACCAATGACAAGGGCAACCTGAATTTCTCCGGTCTGGAGGACGGCTTGTACCTGGTCATCGGCGAGATACTCAAAAAGGGGACAAAAACGTATATCCCGAGCGCGATCTTCTTCGAGATGAACGGGCAGAAGGAGGCGTATCTGAACTCCTTCCCGAAGATCATTCTGGAAACCCTCGACAAGCAGACAGCGGAGTATTCCGTGAAAAAAGTCTGGTTGAACGACAAGAACCAGCCCCCGGATGAGAGCACCTACATCACCTGTGAGCTGTACCGTGACGGCGAATTGAAAGAAACAGTTCGTCTGGACGAATCCAACGGATGGGTCTACCAGTGGACGGATCAGACCGGGCATGAATGGCTGGTCAAGGAAAAGGAGATCCCGAAGAATTACACGGTCGCCTACAAGGGCAATCACACGCAGTATCTGATCGTGAACACCTACGAGCGCCCGCGGGATGACAGCTCTTCTACCGATGAGCACACGACACCCGCATCGACGACGACAACCGACGATCAGGCTGTGGACAAGCAAACGACGGTCGCGACGGGCAAGAGCACCACAGCAGTCCGCGAAACCGGCACGACTGCGAAGTATTCCACCAATATTTTTTTTTCTGATACGGCGACCACCGAGATCTACACG
>ONEQ01000137.1 GCA_900316885.1 uncultured Eubacteriales bacterium
TGGTTTGACGTCATTCCTGCTGTCGATGCTCCCCATCGAGCGCGATGAAAAGCCAAAGGTTGCCGCACTGGACAAGCTTCTGCGCAGCCAGTATCGTGATGCAGAGGCACTGAAAGCAGCGCTGCTGGGAAAACCTGTAGCCCGTCGTACCATCCGTCCGGGCGCAGTTAAGGGAATTGTACGTCTCGTGCTTTGCGCGGCATGCCTTGCCGGTGCGGTCATCGGGATCCGGTCAATGCTCAGCAAGCAGCAGCCTCTGATGCGGGCACTGCGCAAGGGAAAGATTCAGCCGGAGGTCATTTCCGTTTGGATGCCCTTGCGGGAGCATGCTGATGAGCAGGCAACCATTGCCATGTACGAGCGCCTGACAGCCGGATTTGAGCGCAAATATCCCGGATGCGGCATTGATCTGCGGATCTATGCGGACGGTTCCTTCGAGGATGCACTGCATCTTGTTGAGAATGGTGCGAAGCCCCCCACAGTATTCATGGATACGCAGGATGAAGTGGTTCTTGCGCAGGCAGCGGACTTAGCGCCACTGACCGATGTGATGCAGGATGTGTATCTCACGGATCTCTCAGGCTTTGGCAAATCGCTGCCCCTGGGATGCAGCGTTCCGGCGCTGTACTGCAACACCTATACTGGTGATGCGGCTGCGTGTGCCGATGCGTCCGTGATTGATTTTTCTGCACTGCCGGCGGATACGCTGTACGATGTCAGTGCTTCGGATTTTCTGAAGGCGGAATCCGTTTCGCAGGAGCCATCCGAGTATTTTACCGAGTTCCTGTCCCATTCTCAGAAGCCTGTCCTTGCCAGCAGCTCGTGCATGGCAGAGGCAGAGCACAGCGGCATCAGCTCTGGTGCCGTGCAGATGATTCCGGTATCTGTTGACGGGACATTTCCCGTACAATATGAGCTTTACTGCTCTGTCAGCGATAAGGTGAGCCAGAATTCCCAGAATATCGGAATGCTCTGGCTGCAATATCTGCTGACCGAGGAGGCGCAGCAGATCCTGTTCGTTGAGAACTACAGCGATCTTCCGCTGCATCGCTCCGCATTCAAGTCTGCTGTGAATGCACACAGCAGTATGGCGTCTTTGAAGGATGTGCAGCTGGATGCGATGAGCTTACAATTCAGGAGGTGACAAAACAAACATGAGCTGGTATCAGGAGAATCCGGAACGGTTTCCCTCTGAGCTGCGGCAGGTGATGCTGCGTGCAGGGGATGTCGTTCATCACGAATATCACATCATTGAGCCGCTGTACGTCAGCGGCACAGAGCTTTGCTATCATGCCAGACAGACAGAGACAGGCATTGATTGCTTACTGTTTGAAATGATCCCGCTTCGCTGGTGCAGCGGTGATAATCAGGGTGGTTTTGTGCCCTATCATGAGGAAGTGCAGGAGCAGTGGGATGCGTTCCGTGCATCTGCGCTCAAGCGCCTTTCCCTTTTGCAGGATTTTGCGAAGGAGGCGGCAGTCCCCACGATCAAGGATGGTTTCGAGGAAAACGGAACTGTCTGGTATGTGACACGCTATCAGGAGGCGCCGTCGCTGGAGAGTAAGATGGCGGAACGTGTGTACACACCCAAGGAGGCAGTTGCACTTCTGGCACCTCTGCTGGACACACTGTCCGGTATGCATGAGAAGGGGATCTGCCATGGCGCTATTACATCCGGCTCAGTTCGTTTGGTGGATGGTGCGTGTCAGCTTCGCGACTGGCTGAGCTTTTCCTCACTGTCCGAGCCTAGCACAAGTGATGATGTCCATGCGGCAAGCCTGCTTCTCTGGAAGATGATGACTGGTGAACCGTATTATAGTGAAGAAGCCGCTGCAAAGCTCCCCGCACCGATCCGTGCGGCAGTCTACAACGGTCTTTACGACCCCGAAATGACCGTCGGCAAGCTCTGGAAGCAGCTGCATACCAAGAAGGCTGTCAAATGCATCCAGACACCGGTGATGCAGGCGCAGAAGCGTTCACTGCTGGCGAAGGTATTCAGCCCGGTTGTGACAGCTGTGTTCTGTCTCTGCTGTGTGGCAGCGCCTGTGATTTACTGGCAGATTGAGGCTGGTGCGCTCATCAGTGAGCCGGAGTCCGAGGTGCTGGCAGATGTGCCGTATGCGCTGCATGATAATGAAATCCAGATGCCCGAACTTCTGTACATGGATCAGAAGGATGCCATGAAGCTCCTTGATGAGCTGGGATTGAATGTGATTATCGCATCGCGTGAGGATAATCCGGTAATTCCCGAGAATCAGGTTGTAACACAGAGTCCGGATGCCGGTGCGGTTGTATGCCCCGGCGATCAGGTAACCCTGACCATCAGTGACGGCTGGACAAATTTTGTCCCGGATGTGGTCGGACTGCCGTATGAGGATGCCGAAAAGAAGCTTACCGATCTCGGTTTTGTCGTAAAACGTCATGATAAGCTGAGTCCTGACGACGCGCCGGGTACGGTCATCAAGCAGGGAACCAAGCCGGATACCAAACTCGCCCGTGACAGTCTCATCAGTCTGACCGTATCGCTCGGTCGCGAGGATATGGACACCACCCAGATGGAGACAGTCGGTGATTATGTCGGCATGGACTTCGAGAAGGCAAAGGCTGAGCTGAGCGCCATGTTCCTCTATGCTGTCCAGATCGATGCCGTATATAATAAGGATATCCCCGCAGGCGTGATTATCTCGCAGGATATTAAGGCTGGCTCCCAGCTTCCGCAGGGCGGCGTAATCAATATGGTCGTGAGCAAGGGCGTGGAGACTGCACAGGTGCCGGATGTTACCGGCATGACGACCGCACAAGCACGCGCTGTTCTGGCAGACGCGAAGCTCCTGTGCATTGTGACCTATGTTTCCGATTCCGCACATGAACTGGATTATGTACTCAAGCAGAGCGCACAGCCCGGTGACAAGGTTCCGCTGAATACGGAGATCTGGCTTGAGGCAAGTGTTGGATCCGGCAGCTATACGGCAAGCACAGGCGGATGGTCCGGCGCACCGCTCCCGGAGGTTCATCCGACGCAGCCGCCGACGGAAGCTCCGCCGGAACCGACAGCACCGCCGGAAACGGAAGCACCCAAGCCCGCGGAAACAGATCCGCCCGCACCGCAGTATACCCCGCCTGCACCGGAGGAGGAAGAGCTTGCTCCGCCCCCGATGCCCGTGGATTGACAATGTTCCAAAGCCGTTCCATGCGGGACGGCTTTGCTTTTTGGAGGGAATTTCCTATGCAGTATCAACTGGCAGTTTTTGATCTTGACGGAACGATCCTGGATACATTGGAGGATCTGTATCTTTCTGTCGATTTTGCGCTGCGGCAGAACAGATTGCCCGAGCGCAGCTTAGAAGAAGTGCGGCAGTTTGTCGGCAACGGAATCCGCAAGCTGATCGAACGTGCAGTTCCGGCAGGCAGCAGCGAGGAACTGATTGCACGTGTCCATGCAGATTTTACCGCACATTATGCATCGCACTGTGCCGATCATACGAAGGAGTACAATGGCATTACCGAGATGCTGCAAACAATCCGGAACGCCGGTATGCAGACTGCCGTTGTTTCCAATAAAGCAGATTATGGGGTACAGACGCTGATTGCGGACTATTTTCCGGGGCTGTTTAACTATGCGGTCGGAGAGCGTGAAGGCGTTCGCCGCAAACCAGCGCCGGACGCTGTCAATGCGATTCTGGAGAAGCTGTCTGTGTCGCGGGAACGCGCAGTGTACATCGGAGATTCGGATGTAGACATCGAGACAGCGAAAAATGCCGGAATGGATTGTATCAGTGTGGATTGGGGTTTTCGTTCCACGGCGTTTCTGATCGATCACGGCGCACGGCTGATTGTATCTGACCCGGAGGAGCTGCATAAAATTCTTTTATATTGATAAAATGAAGTAAACACATTCAGATTTTATACTGAATGTGTTCGTTTTGCACCATACAGAGATTCACTTAAACGTTTAGTTGTGCAAAGCAACTAAATAATGTACCTAATTTTATCTCGTTATTATAACGGAAAGGATTGCATTTGTGACGATTTTATGTTATAATTACAATATGTAGGAGTATGCGTCATTGAGCAAGAGGTGTGAGGCATCGCCTGCAAATTTCTGAATGAAAGGATGAAAAAATATGCAGAAGACTCTGGGGAAACGATTTATCAGCGGCTTGACAGCGGCGTTTATGGCGTTACTCAACTTGAACGGTCCGCCGGGCATGTATGAGACGTTTGCAGCAGAAAGCGATTATCACGTCAATGTGAACGTCTATAACTACGACGGCAAGACCAAGGCTCCTCTGGAAGGGAAGGAGGAATCCAAATACCTTGCGCTAGCCACACTGACAGATAAGGGCAATGCAGAGTCCATTCAAGGCTGGGCACTCGAATACTTCGACCTGAAGGGACTGGACAACGCCAAAATCGACTTCAAGGAGTTCCATCCTTACGGTACGGACGGCTCGAGTATCACGGAATCAACATTCAAGTATGATGATTCCAAATACGATATCAGCGTCCGGATTTACACGACAAAGCAATCCGATTATTCCAAGTACTCTGAGGTAATCGACGCGACGAAGTCGGGCAATGCCTCGGATGTGATTCCGGATTACCGCTTTGCCAAGGAAGAACCCACGGATCCGAACACCCTGAACCTGGCGCTGATCAAGGACATTGTATTCTACAGCGTGACGATTGAAGCCAATGAGGCGGTCAATTTCAAGCCGGAGAATTACCTGTACCTGTTTGTGACGGCAACACACCAGAATTCCACCGCATACAGCCTCCAGCCGGTTGTATTCAGCGGCAAGGCAACGACGATCCAGATTCAGGATGATATGAATTCCACCTGGACCGACAACAACAACGCTCCGGGCGACCGCTACCACGGCAGTGATACAGAAAAGCTTGAGGTAAAGCTGATTACCGCCAGACAGGCTAGAAATCTCAACAACATTCTCAGCAACAGTGAATGTACTGCACTGAATGACGGAGATGTGTTTGACGGCTTTACCGTGAAGTATGAGGATTTGCTGAAATCCACCGATCCGGATACGCATGCGACGAAATACAGTCACAAGATTACCCTGAACCGCGGTGAAGTCAGCAGCGACTACAATTATAAGTCGATCCTCGGTGACAGCCTGCTTTTCGGTATCACAGCAGACCGTTTCTACAAGAAGATGCACGCAGAGACAAACTTTGCGGCAAACTACTATCAGCAGGGCGAAGCATCTGTGGAGCCCGACCTCTCCGGCAGCTACGGCGGCGATTTCTATATTCCGAATTTCGTGGATTTCAACGGAAAGACCGTCGTAGACAGCGAAACCAAATTCCTGACAGCAGATGAAGAAGGCGGCAAGATCAATTTCGGCGCCAACTGCTGCGAAAAGGGAACCACACTCCATGTGGATTCCGAAAACCGCGTTTTACATGAAAGAGAATACGTAACCTTTAAGGTAGAGGATCCGGAAAGCATGACCAAGAATGTCATCAATCCGATGCTCGACCGCTGCAAGACAATCTCTGATGCACTGGCTGCAAAGGGCAGACCCTACTGGACGCAGCCGGATGAGGTTCAGAGCGTTGACACGACAAGCTACCCGGCAAATGCAACGATTTATGTCAACGGTGACAAAATGGTAGAATATGCCGGTGGCAGCAGTCTCGACAAGAAAGTGACCTTCAAAATCCGTGAAGGACAGACCATTGTTGTGAACTTCAAGGATGCAAGAGATGAACTGACAATCGGACAGTATGATGTCGTTTATCTTGATGCGAACAACAATGAATCCACACATTCGAGCGCACCGAGCGGCTCGAACGGCGACGATCAGAACAAGTGGCTGAATAAGCTCACCAGGCAGATTGTATGGAATCTGCACGACGTCAAGAAGACAACCCTGCAGAACACAGCAGGTATCTTCCTGAATCCGAACACCGATTCTGAGATCTACATTCCGAACACCTCCACAGGCTGGATCCTTTCCAGAGGTTATGTGGAAAACAGCGGCGACGAGTGGCATTTCGTCTTTGACGAATGGGATACGACCCCGGAAACCCCGGATCTCCCGACCAATGTTGCCATCAGCAAGACCGACATCGCCGGCACAAAGCAGCTCGAGGGCGCAGTGCTGACGATCACACCGCAGGCAGGTACAGCGATCGACGTTTCCAAGGTCAAGGCTGTACAGGCAGATAACACAGCACCCGCAGATCTGAATGTGACCGCAGACAAGGTTCAGTTCAAGACCGGCGGACAGAAAGTAAACATCACCGGACTTCCGGACGGGAAGTACACTCTGACAGAGGAAACGGCTCCCAACGGCTATCTGAAGGCTGAGAGCATCAGCTTTGAGATCAAGGACGGCAAGGTTTACGACCAAGAGAATACGGTATTCGCGGATAATACCGTTATTATGCGCGATGCTCCCGATTCTGTCAAGTATGACATGGATTT
>ONEQ01000260.1 GCA_900316885.1 uncultured Eubacteriales bacterium
CAATGCCGCCAATGATGCCGGCAACCAGTCCATCTATGATGTCGGCGGCGTGGTGCATAACGCACAGAATTACTATGATTACACGGAATACATGCTCCTGAGCGACGGCGGAAAGCGCACAACCGATGATGACGGCGAGCCGCTTGAGCCGGTGGATCCGGTCAAGCCCGAGGAGATCGGCGTGACAGCGCCGGATGACTACACGCTGGTCTATACGCTCGACCAGCCCTGTCCGTTTTTCCTGAGCTGCCTGTCGTATTCGGCGTATATGCCGGTCAACCGGGCGTTTCTGGAGGAATCGGGTGAACTGTTCGGACGCAGCAAGGAGAACATCCTCTACAACGGTGCGTTCCGTCTGAGTGAATACCTCCCGCAGGAGAAGCGCACGCTCATCAAAAACGATACCTACTGGGACAAGGACAACGTAAAGATCGACCAGATCAACGCCAAATACTGCAAGGACATGAAGGAGATCGATCCGGCATCCTTCCTCAGCGGCGAGATCGATCAGGTGCTCATCAGCACGGATAACATGGAGCGCTGGATGGCGGATCCCAATGCTGCCTCCCAGGTTCACAGCATGCGCCCCGATATTACCTACAGCTATTTCTACGGCTTCAACTTCAAGCCGCAGTTCGGCGCCAAGTATGAGCCGGATAACTGGAGCAAGGCGGTTGTCAACGAGGATTTCCGCAAATCCATCATGTATTCACTCGACCGCAAGGCACTTGCTGAGGTCTATGAGCCCTACAACCCGGAAATCCTGCTGCAAAAAACCATCACCCCCGCTACCTTCTCCTTCGTAGACGGCAAGGACTACACTGATCTGGCGCCGTTCCAGAGGATCATGGAGCAGGATTCGCATGATGCGGCACTGGCGCAGCGATGCAGGGACAATGCCCGTGCTGCTCTGGAGGAGAAGGGCGTCACCTTCCCTGTCAAGGTGCTGCTGCCGTACAATCCGTCGGTCATCAACTGGGAATCCGAATGTCAGCTGGCTGAAAAGCAGCTTGAGGATACGCTGGGAACGGATTACATCGATGTGATCGTGGAGCGCGGCCCGGATACCGGTTTCCTGTCGGCAGTCCGCCGCAGCGGAAAGTATGCGCTGCTGCTCTGCAATTACGGCGCGGATTTTGCCGATCCTGCGACCTATACCGAGCCGTTCACCGCCGGTAATACCTACAGCTTCTGGGATCAGTCCACGGACAGTGAGATCCGTTCCCTGTTTGCAGAGTACGCGAAGCTGACCGATCAGGCGGGCAGAACCTATCACGATACCAAAAAGCGGTATGAGCTGTTTGCCGAGGCAGAGGCGCTGCTGATCGAGCACGCCATCATCTGCCCGAACCGCGTCAGCAACGGCGAGGGCTATGTGGCAGACCGCCTGAGTCAGTTTGACGGTCAGTTTGCCCCCTACGGTGTGGCACGTTCGCGCTACAAGGGCATGGTCATCCATGACCGCTCCATGAGTATGGAGGAATTCAACGAAGCCTATGCTGCATGGGAGCAGGAACGGCTTGAGCATACAAAATAACACTTCAGCAGGAGCAGATGCAAAACTGCTCCTGCTGTATTCCCCCTGCGGCTCATCCGCAGGGGGATTTGTCATGACATCCGGCGGCCATTCCTGCCGGTGTGGAGAAAATGCAGGGCAAATACAGCCGAAAATCCATTGACATCCGTTCAAATTTCGTGCTATAATGATAAAAGCGATACCTTGTACGGATCAATCACTGTATGCAAAGGTTAGGAGGAACCCTGTATGAAACGAATCAAAGCAATTCTGACAGCATCTGCATTGACAATCACGGCGCTTGTTTCTGCGGCGTGGTATGCTCCGCATCCGGACGTTTGTGCCGCGGAGCAGGTCAACATCATGCCCATCGGTGACTCCATCACCTTCGGACTGGGCGAGGACGGCGGCTACCGGAAATATCTCGATTATGCGCTGAAATCCAAGGATATTGCCTTCGACATGGTCGGACCGGAGGGCAAAAATTCCGACAGCTTTACCTACAACGGACAGCACTGCGAGTATGACGGCAACCATGCGGGCTACAGCGGCTTCACGATCAAGCAGCAGTACCCGATCCCGAGCTGGGGTGAAAACGGCTTGCTGGAACGCCTGAAAAGCAAGGATGCCATCAAAAAGGCACAGCCGGATATTGTCCTGCTCATTATCGGCACCAACGATATGACCGCCAACCGCAACCTCAATGACTGCGAGAAGGATCTCCATTCCCTGATTGACTACATCCGTGCCGATATGCCGGAGGACGGCGTGATCTTCATGGGCTCCATCCCGGAATTCACGGAATACGGCGGAAATCCCCAGCGTGTGGGCAATTACAACGCGACCGTGCAGAAGGTCGCGGAATCCTACGACGAGCACGTCCGGTTCGCAGATGTTCACGGGAGCCTTGACGGCATGGCGGATATTTCGGGCGACAAGCTGCATCCGAGCGGCGCGGGCTATGAGAAAATGGGCAAATTCTGGGCGGAGGTCATCGAGTCCTATCTGGAGGAGCAGAACGGCGGTTTGGATACCCCGGATAACCCCGAAATCCTCCATTCGGATTTCGAGAGCAGTCTCTCCGGCTGGAAGGAGCGCGGCGGTGCAACAGTTGTCCAGACAACAGCAGAAGCTGCCGAGGGTACCGGCTCTGCCAGCATCAGCGGGAGAACGGCGGACTGGAACGGTATCGCCTATGCGCTCAGCAGCAAGCGCTGCCCTGCCGGAACGCACCTCCGCATACAGGCGAGGGTTCTGCAAAAAACGGACAGCCCCGTGCATTTCAAGATGACCATGCAGTACAGCGGCAGCGAGTCTGCCGTATACGATACCTTCGCGGAGATCGATGCTGCGCCCGGCGAATGGACAACGATCACGGCACGGGATTATGTCATGCAGGAGGGCTCCAGCCCCGTTCTGTACATCGAAACGGACAAGGATCTCTGCGATTTTTACCTTGATGAAGTGACCGTGACGAAAACCGACGGCACGGTGGAACCCGATCCCGCCCCCGCGGGAGATGTGAACGGCGACGGTGCATGCACT
>ONEQ01000071.1 GCA_900316885.1 uncultured Eubacteriales bacterium
GCGGCGATGCTCATCATCCTGTTTCTGCTCGTGCTGCTGCTGTCCCTGCTACAGCAGGTATATGTATTCGGCTATTCGGTACTCACCGAGCTGATCTACCGCCTGAAAGTGTAGGTGCCGTATGAGAAAATGGATCATGGCAGCGGCTCTGTCACTGGGGCTGCTCCTGCCGGGTCTTCCGGCAGCGGCAGAGGACATCCCGGCAGGGCTGGTCTGCGAGAATGACAAACTGCGGCTCTACTACGATTCGGACAGCGAGCTCCTGGGTCTGGAAAACCGTGCCAGCGGCTATATCTGGTGGTCGTCACCGCTGGACTGCGAATCCGACCCCAAGGCGACCAAGCCCATTATCAATACCCTGAAATCAACGGCGATTCTGACGAGCTGGGACAGCAGTAACCGCCTTTCGGCAATGCAGCGCTCCCATGATGCCGCAGAGATCATCGCCCGACCCATCACAGACGGCATTGAGCTGACCTATCGGTTCCCTTCATGCGGAATTACCATTCCCGTGTGCTGCACACTCGAGGACGATCATATGACCGTCCGCACGGAAACAGCGCAGATCCGCGAGGAGCAGGGCATCGAAGCGGCAAGTCTCACGCTGCTCTCGGCTTTCGGCGCTGCAGGTCCGGAGGAAACGGGCAGCTTTGTCCTTCCGGACGGCTGCGGCGCACTTATGCATTTCAACAACGGCAAGGAGGGCAGCAAATCCTTTTCTGCGAAGGTTTACGGAAACGATCTGACCGCTGTTCCGGTGACAAAGCCTGCGGTCACCGAGAAGATTCTGCTCCCTGTTTACGGCATCGTCCGTGAGGACGGCAATGCCATGACTGTCATTGCAGACGAGGGCTGCGAAAATGCCGTCCTCAATGCGCAGGTCAGCGGACAGACCAGCAGCTATAATCAATGCAGCTTCACCTTTACGCTGCGTGCGCAGGATTCATATTATATGGCAGGCACCTACGGCACACTGACCGTAATCGAGCCTGGCGCCATCAAGCCCGCAGCGATCTCCCTGCACTACTATCCGATTTCAGAAAAGGACGCAGATTTCACTGATATTGCGCAGACCTACCGGGAATACCTCGTCACAGAAAAAGGACTGACGGAGCAGTCAGAATCCAGCATCTCGATGCACCTGGATCTATGGGGCGGCACGATGAAGCAGCGCTCCGTGCTGGGCATCCCGGTCAACACGAAAACTGCGCTCACAACCTACGCGCAGGCACAGGAGATCACGGAAACCCTGCATACACTGGGCGTAGAGCATCTTGCTCTGATCTACCATAACTGGACGGATGCGGGCATCTCCGGCAAGGTCGATGCCAAGGCTGAGCCTGCCTCAATTCTGGGCGGATCCGGCGCTTTCGGGAAGCTCTCCGCATCCCTCGCCGCATCCGGCGATCAGTTCTACCCGGCTGCCGAGAATACGACCTTCCGCAGCGGCGGCGGCTATTCCGGATTCTTTGACACTGCTATCCGCATTTCCGGCGCCTACTCCAAGCAGACGGCATACGGGCTTGTTTACGGCACACAAAGCAGTGCGAGAACGCCGCGATCCCTCCTGTCCCCTGCACGGTTCCGAAGGCTCTACAGCAAGCTTTCCAAGGGCTATGGCGCCCGGAAGCTGACGGGGATTTCACCGGTTTCGCTGACCTCCGCGCTGTGGGGCGATTACGGACGTCAGAACATGGGACGCTGTGATGCGGCGAAAGCCGTACAGGACAGTCTGCAATCGATGCAGGACAATTCTTTGAGCATCTATGCGCCTGTATGCGCTGCCTATGCGCTTCCATATGCTTCGTACATCGGCAGCGTGCCTCTGCAATCCAGCGGATTTGACATCTTTGACGAGGAAATCCCGTTCTATCAGACCGTGCTGCACGGGCTGATCCCCTATGCGGGAACGCCGATCAATGCCAGCGCGGACACGGATGCGGCATTTCTCACATGCCTTGCCTACGGCTGTGAGCCGTCATATACAATGATCGGGGCGCAGGCAAGCACGCTCAAGGATACCGAGCTGGATCCCCTGTTCTATGCCCATGCCGGCTACTGGGCGGCGGATGCGGCGGCCCAGTACAAGATCGCACGCGATGTACTCGGCAGTGTGACCGGTCAGGCAATCACCGGATTTTTCCGGGAGGGCGCCGTTACTGTGACAACTTATGCCGACGGAACGAAAATCAAGGTTGATTTTGATGCGAAAACCGTGACAGTCGGCAATACGCTGTACCGGCTGCATCCCGACGAAAGGAGCTCCGAATGAAGATATCCTATGAAAGGCGCAAAGCCCTCTACGGCTACGGCTTCATCGCGCTCTGGCTGGTCGGAACCGCGGTCTGGTTCGTCTATCCGCTGATCTGTTCGCTGATCTATTCGTTTCAGGACGTCAAGCCCGAGGTCGGCGGCATGCAGGGTCCCTGGGTCGGGCTGCGGAATTATTCCTATGTACTCACCGGCGACAAATCCTACACCAGCAATCTCGTCAGCGTGCTTTGGGAAACACTCTGGAAAACGCCGCTGATTCTGATCTTTTCCCTGTTCATCGCGGTGATCCTGAACCAGAAATTCCGCGGACGGACGTTCGCTCGGGCAGTTTTCTTCCTTCCGGTCATCATCGCGACTGGTCCTGTGTACAACATCATCAACGGCGATATTGCCAGATCCGGTGCGGCAAGCGCGGGACAGTTCTCCACAATGTTCAAGACCGATCTCATGGGCGATCTGCTCCGGTTTCTGGGCATTTACGGGCTTTCCGCCAACATGGAGACCATGATCTCGACCGTATCCACATCGATCTTTGGCATCGTGTGGAACGCGGGCATCCAGATTCTGATCTTCCTGGCGGCATTGCAGAATATCCCTGCTTCAGCACGGGAGGCAGCACAGCTTGAGGGGGCAACCGGTTGGGAGTTCTTCTGGAAGATCACGCTCCCGTTAGTCAGCCCTATGGTGCTGGCATGCCTGATCTTCACGGTCATTGACAGCTTCACCTCGCCCGATAATCTGGTCATGCAGCGCATTTCGGAGATGCGCACGGACATGCAGTACGGCTACGCGGCAGCGATGATCTGGGTGTATTTCGGCATCGTGCTTGCCGCGGTGGGGCTCATCACATTCATCATGAGCCGCTATATCTATTATGAGACAGACTAATTGATAGGAGGTGCGCCGCTTGCACACAATACGCAGCAGAACTGCTGATCTGATCTGGAGCATTGCACGGTTCCTGATCCTGTTTGGACTCTGCTTTATCATCCTCTATCCGCTGATCTACATGGTAAGCTGCGCCTTCCGGACACGGGCGGATATGACCGACCCCACGGTCATGTGGATTCCGCGTCACCTGACACTGGACATCATCAAGGAAACGTGGCGGGCGATGGACTTTTCCACGACGCTCCAGAACACGCTGATCCTGAACATCGGCTGCTCGCTGGTGCAGGTCGTGACCTGCGCGGTCACCGGCTACGGATTTGCGCGGTTCCGGTTCAAGGGGCAGAAGTTTCTATGGGCGCTCGTGCTGATGCAGATTCTCGTGCCGTCACAGGTGCTTGCCGGTCCGCAGTACATGGAATTTCGCTACTGCCTGGGACTTGAGCCCCTCATGCAGAAAATCGCGCCTGCCGCAGCGGCAAATTTCAACCTCATCAACACGCCGTTCACGATGTACCTGCCTGCTATCATGGGCAACGGCATCCGGGCGGGGCTGATGATTTTCCTGTTCCGGCAGTTCTTCAAGGGACTCCCCCGCGAGCTGGAGGATGCCGCCTATCTGGACGGATGCGGACCGTTCCAGACATTTCTGCGCGTCATGATCCCGAACAGCGGTTCGGCATTTCTGACGGTATTTCTGTTCTCGGTAGTTTGGTACTGGAATGATTTCTACGTATCCTCGACGTTTTTCACGAACAACACGACACTTGCCCTGATGCTGAAGAATCTCAGCACGCGGCTGTCGCTGGTGCTCTGGGGATCGGCAAATGTGGAAATCTCTCCCCGTGAGCAGATCATCTGGATGGAAGCCGGATGCCTGCTGGCGGTTACACCGCTTCTGGTGCTGTATGTCTGCTTGCAGAAATACTTCACCGAAGGCATCGAGCGCTCCGGACTGGTTGGATAAAAATAAGCCCCTCGTTATGAGGGGCTTTTGTTTATCTTAAAGAAGCGTAATGCCGGCTGCTGCGCACTGGTCGATCATATCCTGCGGCCAGATGGATGCCTGCACCTCACCGATGTGTGCCTTCTCCAGCAGGAGCATACACAGTCTCGACTGACCGATACCGCCGCCGATGGACAGCGGAAGCGTGCCGTCTGCGATCATCTGGTGGAACTTGAACTTCATTCTGTCCTCAGCGCCGAGCTCTGCAAGCTGGGATGCAAGAGAGTTCTCGTCCACGCGGATACCCATGGAGGATACCTCAAAACCGCGCTGGAGCGTCTCGTTCCAGAAGAACAGGTCACCGTTCAGCTTCCAGTCGTCATAGTCGGGCGCACGTCCGTCATGGCGCTGACCGCTTGCCAGCTTGCCGCCAATCTTCTGAATAAACACCGTGCCGTATTCGCGGCAGACCTCATCCTCGCGCTGCTTGGGAGTCAGATCAGGGTATCTGTCCTCGAGCTCCTGGGTGGTGATGAAGGTCACCTTTTCCTGCATCGGATCGTTCAGCATCGGGTAACGCAGGGATACCTTGCGCTTGGTGTAGACGATTGCCTTGACGATGGACTTGACCGTCTCCTTCAGGAATTCCTCAGTTCTCTGGTCACGGGTGATAACCTTCTCCCAGTCCCACTGATCGACGAAGATCGAGTGTATGTTATCGGTATCGTCATCACGGCGGATAGCGTTCATATCGGTGTAGATGCCCTCACCGGGGTTGTAGCCATAGCGGTAGAGCGCCATGCGCTTCCACTTGGCAAGGGACTGCACAACCTCGGCTTCCTTGTTGCCGATCTCCTTGATGGTGAATTCCACCTTGCGCTCCACGCCGTTGAGATCGTCGTTAATGCCGCTGCCCTTCTCGACAATGAGAGGCGCGGTCACACGGTCAAGGGTCAGTGCAAAGCTCAATGTCTGCTGGAACAGATCCTTGATGTACTTGATTGCATGCTGTGTCTCGCGCAGCGACAGCGCGGACTCATAATCCTGCGGAAGATAAAGAGATTTCGCCATTGAAAATCATCCTTTCTGGAAAAAGACAGACGTCCCCATTGCACATGCAACAGGAACGTCTTTGTCCTTACTATTACATGTTCATTATACCACTTGTTTCAGGAATTGTCAAGAGGAATTTTATCGGATCGTGCCGACTGTTCTCGGGAACATGATAACGTCGCGGATGTTCTGAACGCCGGTCACATACATAATCAGACGCTCGAAGCCCAGACCAAAGCCGCCGTGCGGTACGGAACCAAACTTGCGCAGATCCAGATAATCTGCATAGACATCCATATTCATGCCGCGCTCCTGCATTGCAGCGACGAGCTTGTCATAGTCATACTCACGCTCGGAGCCGCCGATGATCTCACCAACGCCCGGAACCAGCAGATCAACTGCCGCAACGGTCTTGCCGTCGGGATTCTGCTTCATGTAGAAGCTCTTGATCTCCTTGGGATAGTTGGTGACGAAGGTTGCCTTCTTGAAGACCTTCTCAGAGATGTAGCGCTCGTGCTCAGTCTGGAGATCGCAGCCCCACTCGACCGGATACTGGAAGTTCTCGCCGGACTCCTTCAGGAGACGGATCGCCTCGGTGTACTCGCAGACCGCGAAGTCATGGGAGATCAGCTCCTCGAGACGCGCGATCAGACCCTTCTCAAAATGCTCGTCGAAGAACTTCATCTCCTCCGGGCAGGTATCCAGAACGGTGCGGATGACATGCTTGACCATATCCTCAGCAAGCTCGATCACATCCGGCAGCTCCATGAAGGCTACCTCCGGCTCGATGTGCCAGAATTCCGCCAGATGCTTCGGGGTATTGGAGTTCTCCGCACGGAAGGACGGACCAAAGGTGTAGATCTTGCCCATTGCCATGGCAGCCATCTCGCCCTCGAGCTGACCGGATACGGACAGGCCTGCACGCTTACCGAAGAAATCGGCTGCGTAGTACTCGTCAGCGTTCTTGAACTTGCCGTCCTCGGTGTAGCCAAGGGTCGTTACCTGGAACATCTCGCCGGCGCCCTCACAGTCGGAGCCGGTAATCAGCGGAGTGTTCACATAGACGTAGTTGCGCTCCTGGAAATAGCGGTGGATCGCCTGTGCCAGTACGGAGCGAACGCGCATCACAGCATTGAAGGTATTTGTGCGACCGCGCAGATGGGGCATGGTACGCAGGAATTCAAGGGTATGGCGCTTCTTCTGGAGCGGATACTCCTGCGGGCAGGTACCGAGCACGGTGATCTCCCTGGCGTTGATCTCCACGCCGCCGTTCTGACCCTCTACGACCGTACCAACGACCTTGACGGATGTACCGCCGGGCATTGCGCCCTCAAAGTCGATGCCGGTCGTCTTGTCGATGACGATCTGGAGATGCGGCAGAGAGGTGCCGTCATTCAGTGCCAGAAATGCCATGGTCTTGGAATTGCGGGAGGTACGCACCCAGCCGCATACAGTGACCTCCTTGCCGATGTAATCCGCATTGCTGAAAATCTCTTTAATGTCCGTGTGTTTCATAAGAATCGCTCCTTTTTTAATTTGGGGGAACGCGCCTATACCGGATCGGCTAAACTCACTCCGCTCACGCTGCGTTCGTCACGCCGATCCCGGCGCTTTTCCCCCAAGCCCCCTGTTTTCGCTTCCTGGGGGAAAGTTCAGGGCAAATAAAAATCCCGCCCTGATGGATTGCATCAGGACGGGAGCAAAACTCTCGTGGTACCACCTGAATTGCCATGCACTGCATGACCGCTCATGCGCTCTTGTCAAGCGCTGCCGTTTAACGCACGCCACACGTCGCACCTACTTGCCGGAGCTTTCAGCTTGCTGCTCGGGAGTGTTATTCGCACAGGCTCTGCTGCGCGGTTCGCACTGTCCCGCGCTCACTGGGAGTGAGTTCCCTGTGGTACTTCTCTCCGTCATTGCATTTGATATGCATATTATAGCACAACGGTTTGCATTTGTCAAGAGTTTTTTTCAGGAACCCGGAAAGACTTGACTTTTTACGGAAATGTGCTATAATAATATAAGGTGTTTCCATCTGCGGACGGGATAATTCTGCCCTTTTTGCGGCATACTGTCTCTATCTGTTGTAATAAGGAGGAAACACACATGCACAAAGACCTTGGGGAACCGCGTCCGCAGGAAGCCGGCGAGCCGGAGCAACTGGCAGACGATCTGCCCGACGAGCCGGAAATCGTCGAAAAGCCGGTCACATCCGGTGCGCAGGATGCGAAGCATCTCATCCACTGTCTGACGGTCATCGGGCAGATCGAGGGACACTATGTCCTCAGCGCCCAGAACAAGACCACCAAATACGAACACATCATTCCTGCGCTGGTCGCCATCGAGCAGGACCGGAGCGTGGAGGGACTGCTCATCATCCTGAATACGGTCGGCGGCGACGTGGAGGCAGGACTTGCCATCGCCGAACTGATCGCCGGGATGCAGACGCCGACGGTTTCCCTCGTCGTGGGCGGGGGGCATTCGATCGGCGTTCCGCTGGCATGCAGCGCCAAACGGTCGTTTATCGTACCGTCCGCGTCCATGACGATCCATCCGGTACGCATGAACGGCATGATGCTCGGTGTCCCGCAGAGTTTGCACTATATCGACAGGATGCAGGACCGGATCATCGCCTTTGTCACGAAAAACAGCCGGATGCCGGAGGATACGCTCCGGGGGCTGATGATGAATCCACACGAGCTGGCAACAGACGTCGGTTCGGTGCTGTCGGGTGAACAGGCGGTCGAGCTCGGGCTCATAGATCAGATGGGCGGACTCAGCGATGCATTGGAAGCGTTATACACGCTGATCGAGAAGGCGCCGCCGCGCTATCCCGATGAAGAAAGCGAGAACTAAAACGGCAGGATCCTGCCGTTACATAGAGAAGAACAAAAGAGATTTCAAGAAAGGAGCCAAAATTGGCTGAACGAAAGAAAAAGAAGGAACCGGACGCCCAGCCGGAAAAGATCCCCGTTTTTGCCACGGGTGCGCAGGTCAACCAGAAAAGCGCTATCATCCTCTTTACGGCGGCAGTGCTGCTCTTTCTGCTGACCTTCATTCACGGCAACAGCGGCTGGTATGAGCTGCACAAGGCACTCCGAGGATTCTTCGGACTCCCGCTGGTGCTGATTCCGTTTGCGCTCTGCTATATCGCGATCATGCTCGACAAGGACGAGACACCGCAGAAAATCTTGAAACGCAGCAGCCATGTGCTCATGGCAACCAGCTTTCTCAGCGGCTTTATTGAGATCATGTTCGGCAAGGGCAGATTGCAGGATCTGCCGTTCAACGAAGCGCTCCCGATCCTCTACGAGGAGGGTAAGGCACTCAGCGGCGGCGGCATGGTCAGCGCCATCGCCTATCCCCTGCTCCTGCTGTTCGGTGATGTCGGATCGAAGATCCTCATCTGTCTGCTGCTGTTCGTCAGCGTAATGCTGGTCAGCAAAAAGACGCTTTCCGAATTTCTGTACATCATTTCTACACCGTTCCGCCGGGTCTACGAATTTTTCCGCGCCAACCGCGAGGAACTGGAATACCTTGATGAGCTTGAGCAGGAGGAGGAGGATTTCGCCGTCCGCACAGAGCAGGAAGCGATCGTCATGTCTCAGCGCTCTCCGCGCAAAAAGCGCAAGGAGGATTCTGAGCCGCAGTTCCTGATCGATATTCCCATGGAGGACGAAACGCTCACCATCCAGGCAAAGCCCGTCTCTGAGCCGATGCCGGATTTTGATATTCCGCTGCCGGAGGAGCCTGTGAACCTGCCAGAAGCAGAGCCGGTTCCCGTTCCCGAGGAGGATCCGGAGCTGGATGAGCTGATCCGTCAGGCAACTGCCGAGAAGGTCACGGAGATCAAGGAAGCCAAGAAAAAAGAAACCAAGGAAAAGGACAAAAAGAAGTCCAAGGAAGATCAGAAGCTTGAAGCCATGCTGGAGATTGCCGACGAGGTGGCAATGCAGGCTGAGCAGGCACGCTCCGGCGAGCATCCCTACCAGATGCCACGGCTGGATTTCCTGGATACCGGCATGACCCATGCTAATGATCCGGGGGCTGCGCAGGAGCTGCGAGAAAAAGCCGATCTTCTGCAGGAAGTGCTCAAGAGCTTCAACGTCGATGCGCGTATCACGAATATCGCACGCGGTCCGTCCGTCACCCGCTATGAGGTGCAGCCGGCGGCTGGCGTCAAGGTGTCCCGCATCACGTCTCTTTCCAATGATATTGCACTGAATTTCGCAGTCGAGGGTGTGCGCATCGAAGCGCCGATCCCCGGCAAGCCCGCAGTC
>ONEQ01000091.1 GCA_900316885.1 uncultured Eubacteriales bacterium
TCCTGAAAAAGGTTGTCGGGAACATCGAAAAACTACCCGTCTGATTTGTTGTATTTCCAAAGAATATTACGAATAGTACAGATTTTACCCTTTCGTTTTCGTAACGGAAGGGTAAAACTATGTGATATATAGAATCTATATCCGCAATAATAGGGAAATTTCTTAAAAAAGGCTTGACAAGCAAGGGAAAAAGTGGTATTATATTTTTAGTATTAAGTTACAAATCGATTACGACAGGTTAAAAAAGGAGTTGGATGCATTTGAAAATTCAGAAGGTTTGCAGCGCACTGATCGCTTCCCTGCTGCTCGTTGCCGGCGGCGTTACTGTTCAGGCACATGCAGAGGAAGCAGAGAATACCATCCGCATCACGGAGGTTCGTCAGACTCTGGCTGAATCCGAGGACATAGACGGTCTGCATCAGAATGCTGACGAGAGCGTTAGCTATCTGCTCAGCGGTGCCAAGACAACCGGCATGTTCAGCGTGAATCCGGATTATGTCATGGCAGATCTGAATGGCGACGATGTTGCCAATGCTTCCGATGCAACCATTATTCTGCAGGCTGCGGCTGCTTCCGCAACCGGCAAGAAGACCGCAAGTGAGATCATCGCGGCAGGATCTGCTGTCATCAAGGACAGTACACAGGCGCTCAAGATCGGCGATATCAATTACGATAAGAACATCAATTCCGAGGATGCAACGGAGATCCTGGTGTATTCCGCAAAATCCGGCGTCGGCGCTGCTGTCAAGCCGCTGGGCTATGCAGTCTACTTTGCCGATGAGAACGGAAATCTGCAGAAGGGCTGGATCGAGAACGACGGCGAGACATACTATGCGTCCGATAATTATCAGCTCGTGGATGGATTCCAGAACCTGGACGGCAAGAGAGTATACTTTGAAAACTATACCCTCGTCACCGGTACCCTCAAGCTGATTAACGGCAAGACCTACTATCTGGATACGGACGGCACGATCCTGACCAACATCTGGCTCGATCTGGACGGCTCCATGCATTACTTCAACGACAAGGGCGAGATGCTGACCGGCATCCAGATCATCAACGACAAGCTGTATGCCTTCGATGAGGACGGCAGCGTCGCTTCCGGCTGGTTCCGTCAGAATGATGCGACATTCTATGCTCTGGAAAACGGTCTGCTGGCAACCGGGCTCCAGACGATCGAGGAGCAGCCGTATTGCTTTGGCGATAACGGTCTGCTGCTGACCGGCTGGATCAAGCGTGAGGACGGCACAAGATATGCAAATGCAGACGGTGTGCTGGTCACCGGCGATCAGGAGATTGACGGTCAGAACTATCACTTCGAGGAGAACGGTCTGCTCCGCGTCAGCGGCTGGGTTACGGAGGGACAGCGCAAGCGCTACATCCTCGAGGACGGTACATATCTCAAGGGCGTCCAGAAGATCGGTGAGAATTTCTATGCCTTCGATAACGACGGCTATGTGCTCACCGGCTGGTGCATGAGCGGCGGCAAGTACCGCTATGCAAAGGCTGACGGTGTGATCTGCATGGGTCTGTACAAGTTCGACGACAAGACGGTTTACTTCGATACTGTTGACGGTGCGATGCAGACCGGCTGGCAGACCATCAACGGCTCCCGCTATTACTTCGATGAGAACGGTATCATGGTAACCGGTACACAGGTCATCGACGGCACCACCTATGAGTTCGGCGCAGACGGCAAGTACGTCAAGCGCAATATCAAGATCTGTGTGGATCCGGGTCACTACACGAATTACAATCACAGCCCGGTCAACAGTGCTTACTATGAGGGTAACTTCACCTGGCAGTATCACCTCATCCTCGTCGATGCGCTGAAGGCACACGGCATGGATGTTATCACCACCCGCTACTCCTCTGACTCCAATCCGGATCTGGAGGTTCGCGGCAGAATGTCTGAGGGCTGCGACCTGTTCCTGAGCGTTCACAGCAACGCAACCGGCAACGGCAACACCACCATCGACGGTCCGATGGCATGCTGCAACGTAGACGGCTCCACCGATGTGCTGGGTCTCCAGCTTGCGGATACGGTGGCTCAGGTAATGGGCACCAACGATCCCGGCACCATCTGGAAGCGTCATTATCCGGACAGATACGGCGTGGATTACTACGGTGTTCTCCGCGGTGCGAAGTCTGTCGGCACACCGGGCATCCTGCTCGAGCACAGCTATCACACCAACTACCGCGCAACGGTTTGGCTGATGGATACCTCCAATCTGATCCGCATGGCAGATGCAGAGGCAGTAACAATCGCAAGATATTACGGTCTTGAATAACAAAATGATCCCCCTGAACGGTTCAGGGGGATTTTTATTTGGGCGGATCCGGCGGCTTGCTCAGGCGTCTGCCGCAGACCGGGCAGAAATCTGCCACCTTCAGATCCTTGTAGGATGCTTCCCGATAGACGATGATCCTGCCGTTGTCTCGGCAAAAATCACAGCCGGGCGGCTTGGGCGGCGGCTTTGCCTTTTCACTTGCGGAGGAAACAGCAGCGAGATAGCCGAATGCACCCGAAACCAGAATCGCTATCAGAACACCGCTGCTCATACATTCCCCCCCCCCTTGCTGTAGTTTACATGCGCATCTGCATCCAGCTAAGCAGATCCTCATAGATCTGCGTGCGGTCTGTCTCGTTCAGAATTTCGTGCCTGTCGTTTTCATAGAGCCGCATCGAACGGTCACTGTGGATTGATGCGCCGCGGTAACGCTGGTAGGCTGTCCCCACTCCCCTGCCGAAATCCCCGACCGGATCCTCCAGACCGGAAACCAGAAACATCGGCAAATCCTCCGGAATGTTCCGAATCACCACCGGATCCTGCGCATCCTCGATGCTCTTGAACAGATTGTAGTACCCGTTCAGCGTGAACACGAACGTACACCACGGATCCTGCACATAGGCATCGACGATCTGCGTATCCTTCGTCAGCCAGTCGCATTTCGTGCGTCCGGGCTCGAAATGCCGGTTGTAGGAGCCGAGGGACATGCCGTTGACCAGATCGCTGCGGTAATGCCAGCCGTGAACTGCTGCCAATGCCCGGCAAAGCGCCTTGCCGGCGAGAAGCGCCGCCTCGGGCTGGGAGCCGGTGCCCATGATGATGACCCCCGCAAGACCATCGCCGCAGCGGGCAATGTACTGTCTGGTCAGGAATGAACCCATGCTGTGTCCGAGCCAGAAGTACGGAATATCGGGATACCTCCGCTTGGTGATGCAGCGGAGCCTGTGCAGATCCTTGAGAACCGTCAGGTTGCCATCCTTCCCGCAGAAGAATCCGTGCATGTCGTCGCTCTGCACGGACTGTCCGTGTCCGAGGTGATCGTTTCCGACGACGACGAACCCATGCTCGTTCAGGAATCGCGCAAATGCATCGTAGCGGTCAATGTACTCGCACATGCCGTGGCAGATTTGCAGCACCGCACAGGGCTTGCCCTCCGGCAGCCATTCAACGGCGTGGATTTTTGTCTCGCCGTCCCGGGAGGGATAATAGAATTCACGTTTCATGGGATCCTCCTTTCGGTTGCTAAAACAGCGGAGCTGAATGCCCCGCTGTGATGGGATTTAGCTGAATTTCGGCTCGCAGGTGAGGTTCACGCCCAGGCGCTTGAAGATGCGCTCATCTACGGCAGACAGGATCACCGTGGAATGTACCTCGCAGCCGCGCAGCTTGTCGATCTGCGCCATTGCCTTGGAGGCATTCTCGTCCGTGGTCGCACAGATGGCAAGCGCATAGAGCGTTTCATCCGTATGGATGCGCGGGTTGACATTGCCCAGGTGCTTGACTTTGAGGTTCTGGATCGGCTCGATCACGTTCGGACTCATGAGCAGCACCTCATCCGGCAGTCCGGCAAAATTCTTGAGCGCATTGAGCAGCAGCGCGGAGGACGAACCCAGCAGATCGGACGTGCGTCCGGTCAGGATCGTACCGTCCGGAAGCTCCATGGCAGCCGCCGGCGCACCGGTCTCCTGCTCGCGGCGGAGTGCCGGAGCTACGACCTTTCTGTCCTCGGCTGCAACACCTGCCTGCTTCATGAGAAGCTCAAGCTTGTAGACCTCCTCCTCGGTGGCAGTTCCCTTGCGCTTGCCGCAGAGTGCGGTATAGTAGCGGCGGATGATCTCCTCGCGGGCAGCAGCAGAGACAGCCTCATCATCGATGATGCAGTTGCCTGCCATATTGACGCCCATGTCCGTCGGGGACTTGTAGGGGGATTCGCCCAGGATCTTCTCGAACATCGCATTCAGCACCGGGAAGATTTCCACATCACGGTTATAATTGACGGTGGTCTTGCCGTATGCCTCGAGGTGGAACGGGTCGATCATGTTCACGTCGTTCAGATCGGAGGTAGCGGCTTCATAGGCGATATTCACCGGATGGCGCAGCGGGAGATTCCAGATCGGGAACGTCTCGAACTTCGCGTAGCCCGCATCTCTGCCGCGCTTGTGCTCGTGATAGAGCTGCGACAGGCAGGTCGCCATTTTGCCGGAGCCGGGACCGGGTGCAGTCACGACCACCAGACGGCGGCTTGTCTCGATGTAGTCGTTCTTGCCGTAGCCGTCATCGCTCATGATGAGCGGCAGATTGGAGGGATAGCCCTTGATCGCATAGTGATGGTACACCTTCACGCCGAGAGATTCCAGACGGCTCTGGAAGGCATCGACTGCCGGGAGGCTCTCATAGCGGGTGAGCACGACACTGGAAACGTACAGTCCGATCTTGCGGAACACGCTGATCAGACGGATCACGTCCACATCGTAGGTGATGCCCAGGTCGCCGCGGACCTTGTTTTTCTCAATGTCGGCAGCGTTGATGACGATAACAATCTCCGCCTCGTCCTTCAAATGCAGGAGCATCTGGAGCTTACTGTCCGGCTTGAAGCCCGGCAGTACGCGGGATGCATGGTAATCGTCAAACAGCTTGCCGCCGAATTCCAGATAGAGCTTATCCCCGAAATGGGCGATACGCTCGCGGATATGCGCGGATTGCATTTGCAGGTATTTATCATTGTCAAAACCGATCTTTCCGGCACTCATAGGGAATACTTCCTTTCTGATTTCTGTATCACCTATTATTATAACATAGCTTGTCGGAAAATGCAAGAAAAATTTGAAAACCGGATTCTCAGGGTCAGCATATGTGAAAGCCCGGCTGTTTCCAACCGGGCTTCCGCATATTTTATGTAGGGATAGGAGCTTTCAGAAATCAGACACCGAACAGCAGCTTGTCGTAGGTCGGGAACGGCCAGTAATCCTCGGAGGTGAGAGTCTCTGCCTTATCGGCAACGCTGCGGAGTGCTTCCATTGCCGGGATCAGGGTATCACGCACATAGGCGGATGCCTCCGGGATCTCGGTCAGGGTGTGGAGCTTGGCGATATCCTCAGTCAGGGTCGTAACAGCGGCATCCATTTCGTCGGTCAGCGTGGAGAGCTCGGTTACGACGCGCTTCTCTCTTGCGCAGGCTGCACCCGGCACCAGAGACTGCTTGGCAGCTGCGGAGGATGCGGTATCTGCGGTAAAGCTGATAACTGCCGGGAGAATCTCCTTCTGCGCCATGTCTGCCATGGTGTTGGCTTCGATTGCCACGGACTTGATATAGTTCTCCAGCATGATGTCGCGGCGGGAATACAGCTCCGGCTCAGAGAAAATGCCGTGTGCCGTGAGCATCTTGACATTCTTTTCGTCGCAGAGGTGCGGCATTGCATCGGCGGTGGTCTTGAGGTTCATCAGACCGCGCTTCTCTGCCTCTGCGATCCATGCATCATCATAGCCGTTGCCGTTGAAGATGATGCGCTTGTGGTCGCGGATGGTCTTCTGGATCAGTGCATGCAGGGCTGTATGGAAATCGGATGCAGGCTCCAGCTCATCGGCAAACTGCTTGAGCACCTCGGCAACTGCGGCGTTGAGGTGAATGTTTGCGCAGGAGATACTGTTGGAGGAGCCCAGCATACGGAACTCGAACTTGTTGCCGGTGAAGGCAAACGGGGAGGTTCTGTTTCTGTCGGTTGTATCCTTGCTGAACTTCGGCAGGACATCGACACCGAGCTGCATCTTCTCCTTCTTGGTGCCGCCGTAGGGTACATCCTTCTCGATCGCTTCGAGAATTGCGGTCAGCTCGTCACCGAGGAAGATGGAGATCACTGCCGGAGGTGCCTCGTTTGCACCCAGACGATGGTCGTTGCCGGCGGTTGCAACGGACAGTCTCAGCAGATCCTGATAATCATCGACTGCCTTGATAACAGCTGCCAGGAACAGCAGGAACTGTGCATTCTCCTGCGGGGTTTCACCCGGAGAGAGCAGGTTCTCTCCCTGATCGGTGGAAATCGACCAGTTGTTGTGCTTACCGGAGCCGTTTACACCTGCGAACGGCTTCTCGTGCAGCAGGCATACCAGATTGTGACGCTGTGCGACCTTCTGCATGATCTCCATGGTGAGCTGGTTGTGGTCGGCTGCGATGTTGGTGGTATCATAGATCGGGGCAAGCTCGTGCTGTGCAGGCGCTACCTCGTTGTGCTTGGTCTTGGCATAGATGCCCAGCTTCCAGAGCTCGCGGTCGAGATCTGCCATGTACTCGGCAACTCTGGGCTTGATGGAGCCAAAATAATGATCGTCCATTTCCTGACCCTTCGGCGGCATCGCACCGAACAGGGTACGACCTGTCATGATGAGATCCTTGCGCTCCTTCCACATGTCGCGGTCTACCAGGAAGTACTCCTGCTCGGGACCAACGGAGGTGCGGACGCTGCGGACATTGTCCTTGCCGAACAGTTTCAGGATGCGCATTGCCTGACGGCTCAGAGCCTCCATGGAGCGCAGCAGCGGAACCTTCTTGTCCAGTGCCTCGCCCGTGTAGGAGCAGAATGCAGTCGGAATATAAAGTGTACCGTCCTTGATGAATGCATAGGAGGTCGGATCCCATGCGGTATAGCCGCGTGCCTCAAAGGTCGCACGCAGACCGCCCGACGGGAACGAGGAAGCATCCGGCTCGCCCTTGACAAGCTCCTTGCCGGAGAATTCCATGATGACTCTGCCGTCCGGTGCGGGGGTGATGAAGCTGTCGTGCTTCTCTGCGGTCAGACCAGTCTCCGGCTGGAACCAGTGGGTATAATGGGTGGCACCCTTTTCCAGTGCCCAGTCCTTCATAGCGGCTGCAACGGCATCGGCTACGGAGCTGTCGAGCTTCGTTCCTCTGTCAATGGTACGCTTCAGGCTCTTATAAACCTTCTCCGAAAGACGCGCCTTCATCTGTCTGTCATCAAATACCATCGTGCCGAAAATCTCTGTGACCTTTTCCATAACAAAAACCTCCTTGAAAGTACAAAAAGGGACTGTGGAACTCATCGCTCCACAGCCCCTTTGCTGTTCACAAGCCCAGTATACTCCCATTCGCCGGATTTGTCAAGGGTTTTTTTGACGATTTGTCAGGCAGGTATGATTTTGCCCTTTCAACCGGTAAAATTCTGTACTGACTGTACAAAATTGTACGCAGAGGATTGACAACTGTCCGCCGGTGTGCTATAATCATTTCAGAACAAAGGCGTTCACATGCGGACGAATCGTCCGTATTGTGGGCGTTTTTTCTTTTTCCTGATCTCAGGGGGTTTGGAGGAACGCAGCGTCCCCGACCTTTACACGGTGCGTTCCCCCAAGTCTAATCAGAAAGGACGAACTGACTATGGATGATTTCAGAAACGAAGCGCCGTACCAGGCGCAGGGGCTTTACAGTCCCGTATTCGAGCATGACAACTGCGGCATCGGCGCTGTTGTGAACCTCAAAGGCGAGCGTTCGCGCAGAGTTGTCGAGGACGCACTTTCCATTGTAGAAAAGCTCGAGCACCGCGCCGGCAAGGATGCCGAGGGCAAGACCGGTGACGGTGTCGGTATCCTCACGCAGATCCCGGATGCCTATTTCCGGGATGCCGCAAAGGAGCTGGGCTTCACGCTCGGTGATGCAGGCGATTTCGGCGTGGGCATGTTCTTTTTTCCGCAGAGCGAGCTCAAATGTGCGCAGGCGAAGAAGCTCTTTGAGATCATCACAGACCGCAGCGG
>ONEQ01000178.1 GCA_900316885.1 uncultured Eubacteriales bacterium
GCTGCGTATAAGGCAGGATTCAAGGACGGTGCAACTTTGATGCAGGAGATTCAGAACTAATATAATCGTAGCATAAGGAAAGGGCTATGTCCTCCGTGACCGTGTACGGAAGGCATAGCCCTGATTTTTTCTTTTCAAAAGCCGCTTGTTTTCGTATAAAATAAGTGTATCAATAAAAAGTATTACCATATCCTATATGCACATAAAAAACACATAATTACCTGATATGATATATCATGAGGTGAGGTCTATGGCAGAAAGAACAGCCTATCACTTGAAAATATCGGGAATGTACTGCGTCCAGTGCGAGCAAAGGATCGCAAAAGCCTTGCAGAGAATAAAAGGCGTTCATAATATCAACGTCATCTACAAAAAAGCGAAAGCAGACTTTGAATGCGACAATTCCGTTCCATATGACATTATCGTAAAAGTAATTGAAGATGAGGGATACAAGGTCGCAGGCTTGGCGGACAGCAGCTTTCCGATCAAGGGGCTTATATCACTTGCAGCGATAATAGTACTCTATGTGCTGCTGCAATATACAGGGCTGCTGAACAAGCTCGCCCCCTCACAGCTTGCACAGTCGGGAATGGGCTACGGGACGTTGTTTCTCATAGGCGCTGTTACCTCGGTGCATTGTATCGCCATGTGCGGCGGCATCAGCCTTTTCCAGAGCATACCCGATGCAAAAGGCAGAAAAAGCTCCTTCTCCCGACCGATTCTGTATAACCTTGGACGAGTCGTGTCATATACGGCAATAGGAGCAGTCCTCGGCACGGCGGGATATGTCATCGGCGGAGGCGCAGCGGTATCAGTTCCGCTGACGATTAAAGGGCTCATAAAGATCATTGCAGGTGTTATGCTGCTTATTATGGGATTGCGGCTGGTTGGTGCGTTTTCATGGCTACAAAGTTTTTCTCTACCGATGCCGAAGAAATTACTCCAGACATTCGGCAGAGCGTCGGCAAAGGTAAAGGCTCCATTCATAGTCGGATTGCTGAACGGCATTATGCCCTGCGGACCGTTACAGGCAATGTGGCTGATCGCTCTTGCAAGCGGAAGTCCTATAAAGGGCGGACTGTCAATGTTTTTATTTGCAGTAGGTACTTTGCCGCTGATGCTGGGATTTGGTTCTCTTGTGGCGGCTCTCGGAAAAAAGTTTGCTCACGCAGTACAGAGCGTTGGAGCGATAATCGTTGTAGTTATGGGACTTGCACTGCTGACACAGGGCGGCGTATTGAGCGGCGTTCTGCCGACAGCACTTGTATCAGCAGGCTCAGAAAAGGACACAGCGGTGAACATCGGCGGCGTGCAAATCGTTGAAAGCGAGCTGACACCGGGCAAATATCCCGAGATAACCGTTCAGGCAGGTGTTCCCGTCTGCTGGAATATCCACGCAGAAAAAAGCTGTATCAATGGCTGCAACTACATGATCGTCTGTCAAAACCTAGGTCTGGAATACGAATTTCACGAGGGCAATAATATCATCGAATTCACGCCCGAAAGTGAAGGAATTATTAGCTATTCCTGCTGGATGGGAATGATATACGGAAAAATACACGTTACGGAGTGAAGATAAATGGAACAGTATAATGTAACAGGAATGAGCTGTGCAGCTTGCAGCACAAGAGTTGAAAAGGCTGTCTCGGCAGTGGAGGGAGTTTCCTCTGTGTCGGTGAGTCTGCTGACAAATTCAATGGGCGTTGAGGGTACGGCGAGTCCGTCTGAGATCATCAGGGCTGTGGAAAATGCGGGCTACGGTGCATCGGTAAAAGGCAAAGAAGAATCAGCAAAAAGTGCAGACGAGCTTGCTGACAAGGAAACGCCTTTTATGATAAAACGCCTCATTGCTTCAATCATCGTAAAGAAATGAAGGTGAATTGCATGAGCAAACTCAGTGATTATTTTGCTTCGCAATGCGGAAATCCGCGCGAAGTGATCGGAAAGATCATGACATGGGCAATGAACCGTGCCAATCATGTGATGTACAAAGGCATTGTTGATGAACTGAAAATCTCACCCAAAACGAAGATGCTCGATGTAGGGTTTGGCAACGGATACCTTGAAAAGCTGATCCTTCAGAAATCCAGGTGTTTTATCACCGGAATTGATATATCTGAGGATATGGTCAGCAAGGCAGCCAAAGCGAACCGCAAATATGTTGCTTCAGGAAATCAGAAATTTCAGCTTGGTGACTGCTGCGACCTTTCTTTCAAGGAAAGATCCTTTGATGTGGTCACGGCGATGAACACCATCTACTTTTGGAGCGATACCGCTAAGGGAATGGCTGAGATCAGCCGTGTATTAAAGGATGGTGGTATCTTCTACAATGCTGTTATATCAAAGGAAAAATTAGACAAGTTTTTCTATACGAAAAATGGGTTCAAGAAATTCACAAAAGACGAATACATAGAGCTTGGCAAAAAAGCAGGCTTTCAGAGAATTCGGATCAAGGCATTAGGCGACAACTATGGTTTGCTTATCATTTATAGGAAGTAATTCCAATTTTCAAACTGGCATGGTAAAATAATCGTCATCTGGCTATATGCAAGTTCCAAAAAGTGTGCTATACTGTAAAAAAAAGAAAAGAGGTCATTCCCATGAATGAACAGTATCAGCTGAATAAAGAACTTGCACAGATGCTCAAGGGCGGCGTCATTATGGACGTCACGACCCCCGAACAGGCGGAGATCGCACAGGCGGCAGGCGCTTGCGCTGTCATGGCGCTGGAGCGCATTCCGGCGGATATCCGCGCTGCCGGGGGCGTATCCCGTATGAGTGACCCGGCGATGATCCGCTCCATTCAGGAAGCAGTCACCATTCCGGTCATGGCAAAATGCCGCATCGGGCATTTTGCAGAAGCGCAGATCCTTGAAGCCATCGAGATCGACTACATCGACGAGAGCGAAGTCCTCTCCCCTGCCGATGACGTGTACCATGTGGATAAGACCAAATTCCGCGTGCCGTTTGTCTGCGGCGCCAAAGATCTGGGAGAGGCGCTGCGCCGTATCGCAGAGGGTGCGTCCATGATCCGCACCAAGGGTGAACCCGGAACTGGTGACATCGTGCAGGCAGTCCGCCATATGCGCAAGATGAACAGCCAGATCCGCCATATCGTTTCGCTGTCCGGAGACGAGCTTTACGAGGAAGCCAAGCAGCTGCAAGTTCCCTATGAACTTGTAAAGCAGGTGCATGAAAGCGGCAGACTTCCGGTTGTGAATTTCGCAGCCGGCGGCGTGGCAACGCCTGCGGATGCAGCACTCATGATGCAGCTCGGCGCAGAGGGCGTATTTGTCGGTTCGGGCATTTTCAAGTCTGGCGATCCGAAAAAACGCGCCTCAGCCATCGTGCAGGCAGTCACGAATTATCAGGATGCAAAGCTGCTGGCGGAGCTTTCCTCCGGTTTGGGGGAAGCAATGGTCGGCATCAACGAGCAGGAAATCGCCGTCCTGATGGCGGAAAGGGGCAAGTAATGCGGATCGGTGTACTCGCTGTACAGGGCGCGTTTGCGGAGCATATTGCAGCCCTGAAACGGCTTGGCGCGGATGCCTTTGAAATACGGCAATTGCAGGATATTTCGCAGGATTTTGACGGTCTGGTGCTTCCCGGTGGAGAAAGCACCGTCATGAACAAACTGCTGCATGATCTGGGGTTATTCCAGCCGCTCAAAGCAAAAATCGAAGCCGGTCTGCCCGTTCTCGGAACATGTGCGGGAATGATCTTGCTTGCGAAATCTGTGGAGGGCGGAATTCCCTGCTTCGGGACACTGGACATGACCGTGAAGCGCAATGCCTACGGCAGACAGCTCGGAAGTTTTGTTTGCAAAGAACAGTTTGCAGGTCAGGAAATTACCATGCGTTTCATCCGTGCGCCATATGTGGAATCGGTAGAAAACAGCACAGAAATTCTTGCAGAGCATGGCGGAAAAATCATTGCTGTCCGGCAGGGTAATCAGCTGGCAACGGCATTTCATCCGGAACTGACCGAGGATACAGCTGTGTATGATTTGTTTTTCAAAAGTCTTGCAAAATCCTGAAATCTATGATATAATGGCTTAGAAAGGATGTGACGGAAATGCACCTCAGAATCAAAGCAAATAACAATACTCCGGCATATATGCAGATCTATGCGGCATTGCGGCGGAAGATCATCCGCGGTGCATTTCCGCACGGTTCGCGTCTGCCGTCCAAACGTGAGTTAGCGCACGACTGCGGTGTCAGCATCGTGACAGTTGAACACGCCTATCAGGTTCTGTGCGATGAGGGCTTATGCGAAACCCGTCCGCGCAGCGGATTTTATGTGCGTTATGCGCCGGAAAACAGCTTTCCGTTATCTGAACAGATGCCCGAAACTGACAAAAATGAAACCACTAATTTTTACCATCTGGATGCGATTTCCTTTTCGGCGGTCGCATCCCATTTGCGCAAAGTACTGCTCGATCAGGGGGAGCAAATTCTGCAAAAATCCCCAAACAACGGCTGCATGGAACTGCGGAATGCCATCTGCCGTTATCTTGCACGAAGCCGCAGCATCGAAGTCAGTCCAGAGCAGATTGTTATTGGTTCGGGTGCGGAATATCTCTACGGCATCTGCATCCAGATGCTTGGACGTGACAAAATGATTGCGCTGGAAAATCCGTCTTACCCCAAAATTCAGGCGGTTTATGAATCGAACGGAGCCGCCTGTGAGCTGCTTGAAATGGACAGCGAGGGTATCCGTCCAAATGAACTGAAACGCACAAAAGCGGTGATTCTCCACGTCACACCGTTCAACAGCTTTCCGAGCCATATCACGGCTTCCGGAGAACGCCGCCGGTTCTATCTGGAGTGGGCGCGTGAAAGAAATGCTGTCATCATTGAGGACGACTATGATTCGGAATTCAGCCTGACCGGAACAGCGCCGGAGACGTTATTTGCGCAGAGCATGGATGAAAATGTCATTTATCTCAACACATTTTCCAAGACGATCGCGCCGTCTCTCCGTGTGGGCTACATGATCCTTCCGGAACAATTGCTGCCGGTTTATCAGAAAACGGTCGGGTTCTATTCCTGCA
>ONEQ01000068.1 GCA_900316885.1 uncultured Eubacteriales bacterium
ACCAGCGAGCAGATTCCGACCGTGCTGAGTCTCGGCGTTCTGGTCGCACCGGATCTGACCGTGCAGCATGCGGGCGGATTTCTCATCCAGCTCCTGCCGTTCGCGGATGAAGCGTGCATCCCGGTGCTCGAAAAGAACATCGCTGCCATGCCGCATTTCACGGAAATGCTCAAAGCCGGCATGACCGCGGAGGAGATCTTGCTCAAATGCCTCGACGGGCTGGATCCAAATCTCCTCGATGAGGCAGAACCGCAGTATTTCTGCGATTGCTCCCGTGAGCGCACCTCGCGCATCCTCATCAGCATCGGCAGGGACGAGCTCCGGAAGCTCGCGGATTCCGGTGAGACGATCGAGGTCTGCTGCCACTTCTGCGACAAGAAATACACCTTCACGCCGGAGGAGATCCTCGGACTCATGGAGCAGAGCAAGGCTTAATTTAGGATCAAAACCCCGATGGTGAGATAGGCCGCAAATACCGTCCAGAGCAGATACGGGATGTTCAGATAGGCGGCGCTCCGGCAGATGCGCAGGAATGCCGTCATCATCGCAATGATGAGAACGAGCATCGTGACAATCACAATTGCCGCACCAAGGAGCCATTTCAGACCGAAAAACACCGGACTCCAGAGGAAATTCGCAAAGAGCTGCGCCCCGTAGAGGATCAGCGCCGGTTTCCTGCGGAAGGAGTCGCTCTCCCAGATCAGGAACGCCGAAATGCCCATCAATGCGTACAGAATCCCCCACATCACCGGGAACAGCCATCCGGGCGGCGCGAAGGGCGGACGCTGGAGCGTCTGGTAAAAAGCGGAGAAATTCCCGCCGGCAAGGAGCGCCGACAATGCTCCCACAAGCTCTGTTCCGACAATGAACAGCAGAAGATTCGTCCATTTCTGTTTCATGCGATACCATCCTTTCGGGTTTTGGTATAGTCTATGGTGAAACAGACAGATTTATGCAAGGAGGGACTCCTATGGTCTTTTTATGCTATCCGAAATGCACTACCTGCCAGAAGGCAAAGCGCTGGCTCGAGGAAAATCACATCGCGTTTGAGGAGCGCCACATTGTGGAAGCCAATCCCACCGCCGAGGAGCTGCGTGAATGGGTGAACAGAAGCGGGCTCCCGCTCAAGCGCTTCTTCAACACCTCCGGCATGAAATACCGCGAGCTTGCGCTCAAGGACAAGCTCCCCGCCATGTCAGACGAGGAGCAGATTGCATTGCTTGCGACCGATGGGATGCTGGTCAAGCGCCCGATGCTGATTTCAGAGGACAAGGTCCTTGTCGGCTTCAAGGAATCCGAATGGAGCGAAACGCTTCAATAACGAAAAAACCTCCCGCGATTCGGGAGGTTTTTTCACGTCATAGCTTCTTCTTTTCCTTTTCGAGCGCAGCGATCAGATCGTTTATGGAATCTGTACCTGCAATATCGGGATTGTATCTCTGTCCTGCCTTCGCAGCCCTGAGCTGGCTGGGATTGATGATATCATCAATGTTCGGCGTCTCGATTCTCGGCTCATCCGGCTCGGATGCACGAACGACCGGAATATCTGCGGAATGTGTCGGAACATAGGGCTTTGCCTGCTGAGGCTCTGCCTGCTGCTGCGGAACAGCCGGTGCTGCGGGCGCATTTGCCGCTGCCTGCTGCTGCTCGTAGGCAGCCTCTCTTGCGGCTCTGGACTCGGCTGTCGCACGCTTTGCACGCTCAATATCCTCGTCCTCGATCTTCTTGAACTTCATTGTGCGCTCCTGCACAGCCTTCTGATACGGGGAATTCTCATTGACAGGCTTCTCTGCGAAATTCTCCTGAATGGAAGCCTTCTTCTTTTCGAGACTCTCGTCCTCCAGATTTGCCTGCTCCGGATCGAACAGCGGACCCTGAGAACGCTTGCGGCGGGGCATTTCCTCCTCGTCCTCATCCTCATCGTCCTCATCAAACATGTACTCGTCGTCCTCATCCTCATCATCGCGGCTGCTCTTGGCGATTTTCACCAGCAGCATGATAATCAGGATGATACACGGACCAACCAGCATCGCCATCAGACCAATCACAGAGGTCGCGAACTGAATGACGGTATACATCTCCTTGCTCGCCCAGGTGCAGACGGCGAAGATATTATTGCGCTCAATCGTCAGCTCATTGCCCTGCTCCACAGCAGTACCGGGATAGTAGAGCGATGTGCCCTCCTCATTCACGTCAATCTTGTAGATCACGCGCAGCGCCATGTTGCCGTCCGACAGATAGCAGAGCACCTTGGAGCCTGCCTGAAGGCTGGACTGCTCTGCCGACTTGGCAATGACCAGAGAATTGGCTGGAATATCCGGCTCCATATCCGCCTTTTCATGCAGATAGAGATAATACCCGGCAATCATCGGAACCCGATCACCAGAGAACACAACATTGGAGCACACTGTGAATGCCACTGAAAGCAGCAGCACGATCACAAACAGGACGACAAACGCCGAGCCGTGTTTCTTCTTTGATTTGCTCATGGATCTTCTCCTTCCGTGGCTCTGCATCTGCGCAAAGCCAGTTTGCGGGACACTGTCCCCGGATGCAGCCGTAAGCCGGGCTGCATTTCCATACTCTATTATTATACCACATTCATTTGGATATTGCAAGCCCTTTTATGCCATTTTTTCTCCGCAGAAAGCAATTTTTTCAGAAAAAACAGAAAAAGCCGACAGAAATCTGCCGGCTTTTTGCACAAAAATGAGATTTGCTTAGCCAATCATGCTTGCAACTTCTGCTGCAAAATCGTCAGCCTTCTTCTCGATACCCTCACCGAGCTCGAAGCATACGAAGTTGGTAACCTCGATCGGAGCGCCTGCTTCCTTAGCCTTGGAGTCAACGTACTGCTGAACAGTCATCTTGTTCTCCTTAACGAAAGCCTGCTCGAGGAGGCAGATCTCGGAATAGAGCTTGCCGAGCTTGCCCTCAGCGATCTTCGCCAGAGCCTGTGCCGGCTTGTTAGCCATCTTCGGATCCTCAGCCATCTGCTTGGTGATGATCTCCTTCTCCTCGTCGATGCGGGACTGCGGAACATCCTCACGCTTGAGGTACTCCGGATGCATAGCAGCAACCTGGAAATCGCAATCCTTCAGAGCCTCGAGAACCGGCTCAGCAGCGCCAGCGGTAGTCTTTGCAGATACCAGTGCGCCAGCCAGACCGTTCTGGTGGATGTAAGGAACGACTGCATCGCCCTCGAGACGTGCAAAACGGCGGATCTTCATGTTCTCACGGATGGAGAGGAAGAGCTCCTGCAGCTCCTCAGCAACGGTCTTGTCGCCGCCAACGATCTTGGCAGCGTTCAGAGCGTCCAGATCAGCCGGATTCTGCTCGATAACGGTCTTGGCAACGTTCTCTACGAACTCCTTGAACTTCGGGTTCTTAGCATCAGCAGCGACTCTGCCAGCCTTCTTAGCCTGGGTAGCCAGACCCTTCTCACGGAGGATCTGAACAGCCTTGTCCTTATCACCGTCAGCCTCAGTCAGAGCCTTCTTGCAGTCCATCATGCCTGCACCGGTCATCTGACGCAGCTCGTTAATATCCTGTACAGTAACCTTTGCCATAATACAAGTCCTTCTTTCTATAAATCTATGAAATCGGGTAGTCCGAAATTACTCAGCAGCTTCCTCAGCCTCATCAGCAGCGGCAGCAGCCTGCTCCTGTGCAGTCTCATCAGCGCCCTGACGGCCCTCGATGATTGCATTTGCGATGGTGCCTGCGATGAGCTTGACAGCGCGGATTGCGTCGTCGTTGCCCGGGATCACATAATCTACATCGTCCGGATCGCAGTTGGTATCAACGATCGCAACGATCGGGATGTTCAGCTTCTTAGCCTCAGCAACAGCGATCTTCTCCTTGCGCGGGTCAACGATGAACAGCGCACCCGGGAGCTTCTTCATGTTCTTGATACCGCCCATGAACTTCTCCAGACGCTCGATCTCGAGGTTCAGCTTAACAACTTCCTTCTTCGGCAGCAGAGCAAAGGTGCCGTCCTCAGCCATCTGATGAAGCTGCTCCAGTCTCTGGATTCTTCTCTGGATGGTCTTGAAGTTGGTCATCATACCGCCGAGCCAACGAGCATTTACATAGTGAGCACCTGCGCGGACTGCCTCCTCACGGATGGAGTCGCTTGCCTGCTTCTTGGTGCCGACGAACAGAACTTCCTTGCCCTCTGCAGAGATGTCGCGAACGAAGAGGTAAGCCTCCTCCAGCTTCTTGACGGTCTTCTGGAGATCGATGATATAGATACCATTTCTCTCGGTGAAGATGTACGGAGCCATTTTCGGGTTCCATCTTCTGGTCTGGTGACCGAAGTGTACGCCTGCTTCCAGCAGCTGCTTCATAGATACTACGCTCATGATAGTTCCTCCTAAAAGATGTTTGGTTTTTTTGAATCCTCCGCCCGCTGTCTGCCTGACATCCCGTCACCGGGCACCTTGCCGCAGAATCGCAGGGCGTGCGAAATCTTTTACATTATACCACATTTGCAGACACAATGCAAGGATTTCCGCAGAAAAGTTTTCCGTGGAAATCCTTGCTTTTTTCGTGATTATGTACAAATTAATCGTCCCGATCGGATCTGTCCTTCTTATTGCCGTTTTTCTTGGAGATCCCCGCCATTACACTGCTTGCGATGATGAGGATCAGTGCGACTGCGGCGAGAATCACCCAAAGCCAGATATTCCGGTGATCGCCGGTCTGTGCGGTCGCTGCCATCAGATTCCACATGATCTCAAGTGCCTCCTTTCAGCCATGCTATGTTTAGTATAGCATAAAACGGGACATTCGTCAACCCTGTGGAGGCAGTTTCCTCACCCCGCCCGCGCAGCGGGCGGGGTGAGGGGGAATGCAGGGGCTGCGCCCCTGCACCCGCTTTGTGGGGCTGCCGCCCCGCATGCACTTCGGGGGCTATCCCCTTGGAGGTGCCGCCCGCATCCTGCATTGACAAATCCCGCTTTCTGTGCTACACTAAGGGCAGCACCGCACAAAGACCGCCTGACGGCTCAGTGCATCATCTGTTTGCATCTTTTCCGTCATCTTGCACAGTTCCTCCTAGCGATACATGCAGTATCGCGTCGTCGTCACTGTACAACCTGCCGAAAAATCTGCGGCACATCTGACGCACTGTCCTTTGTGCGGTGTTGCCTAAGGAAAAACCGGAGGTGATCCCATGAAATTTGATCCCGCACACTGTACCCTATGCCCCAGAACATGCGGTGCTGACCGCACGAAACGCCCCGGACTCTGCGGCGGTGGCAATGCCCTGCGTGCCGCAAGAGCTGCGCTCCATCTCTGGGAGGAGCCCGTCATCAGCGGAACCAACGGCTCCGGGACGGTCTTTTTCTCGGGCTGTCCCCTGCACTGCCGGTTCTGCCAGAATGCCGTCATTTCCGAAACGCCCTACGGCAAGGACATCCCGCCGGAACGGCTCGGAGAAATCCTCCGCGAGCTGGAAACACAGGGCGCTCACAACATCAATCTCGTCACGGCAGGGCATTTCATCCCGTATCTGGTGCCCGTTCTGGAGCAGGTGAAGCCGTCACTCTCCATCCCGATCGTCTGGAACAGCGGCGGCTATGAGCTGCCGGAAGCGCTCCGGATGCTGGACGGGCTGGTCGATATTTATCTGCCGGATTTCAAGTTTTTCTCGGCAGAAACGGCTCGGAATTTTGCCAAGGCACCCGATTATCCCCAAACCGCCGAAGCTGCCCTCACCGAAATGCTCCGGCAGACCGGCTCTCCTATTATAAAGGACGGACTCATGCAGCGCGGCGTGATCGTCCGGCATCTGGTGCTGCCCGGTCACCGGCACGAGAGTCTCGATCTGCTCCGGCATCTCGCTGACGCCTTTGGCACGGATACATTCCTGCTCAGTCTCATGAGCCAGTATACGCCCATGCGCAATGACACGGCGTTTCCTGAACTGAACCGCCGTGTCACTAAGATGGAGTATGATTCGGTTGTGAAGCTCGCTGCCGAGCTGGGATTTGAGGGCTTCACGCAGGACAAATCCTCTGCGCAGAGCCGCTATACGCCGGATTTCGGCTTGCAGGGGCTTTAATGCCCCGCCGTCAGTTCATCCAGCAGCGCCTTGCCCGTTTCCGAGACGGCATAGGCTTTGCCGTCCGCGATGAGCTGATACCGTCCGTCATACGCCGCCAGCAGGATCTCCTGCCCGTTCAGATCAAAGCCCAGAAGAACGCCGTTTGCGCGTGCCTCCTCTGTCATCGGCGGCTCCTTGAGCAGATAGGCAGTGCCCGCATCCAGCACCTCCTGTGCTTCTGTGCGCAGAGCGGCATCCGCCTCAACGCCGACGGAATCCCCGTAGATCGTGCCGGAGAGTATCGTGCTGCCTCCAGGTTCTTCTGCCGCTGCGGACTGTGCTGCATTGATCTCCGGCGACAGACTCTGTTTGCCGACGACATCCTCAAGGTCATTGCTCACAGCATTGTCCTCGTAGATGCCCTCCATGACCGGTGCCTCATTCTCTGCGGCGGCTTCTCCGTACTCCTCTGCCGCGCCTGCCTGCTCCTGTTTATCCTCCGGCGCTGCGGCAGGTTCATCACAATTTTTCGGCGTATCGGCTGTTATCATTTTATTTTCCGACATGGCAGTTTTGCTGCCGCGGGCTGCCTGCCAGATGCCGAGTCCGCCCACGATCAGCAGAAAGCACGCCGCCGCGCCCATCACGCTGTAAACCACCCGCATTTTGCTGCGGGACGTCTTCCGGATACCGCTGAATGCCGGCTGTGCGGGGAGATCGGACTCGATTTTCGCCCAGAGGGCTTCCTTATCCGGAATGGTCTGCTGCATAGCCTGCTGAACCAGCCTTTCTGTATCTTTCTTTGTCATACCAGCTTCCCCTCCTCTGCCAAGCGTTTCAGCTTACCGATCGCATTCCGGTATTTCCATGCCACTGTTCCCAGCGGACGTTTCAGGATGGACGCAATTTCGCGGAAGGTCAGCTCTGCGGCGAGATGCATCCGCACAATTTCCTGTTCGTCCTCCGAAAGCTGTGACAGAATATCCGCGGCGTTCATGTCGCTGATGACGGTATCCTCCGCCGTGGTGCGTTCCGTCAGGCTCTCCTGATTCGTGAGGTCTGCATCCTCCACCGGTGTCTCATGCCCTGCATGGCGCAGATAATCGATCGCCATATTCCGGGCGATGGTTCCCATCCATGCGCGGTGTCCCTTGCCGCTTTGGTGCAGGGGCGCGGTCTCCCAGAGCTTGAGGAAGAAATCCGACGTCAGATCCTCCGCATCCTCGCGCTTTCTCACCTTGCCGAGAAACAGCCGGTAAATCTTGTCTCCATACGCTTCGTAGATCACGCGCAGACCGTTTTTATTGCCCTGCCGGATCTGTTCGACCGCCTGTTCAAATTCCGCTTCTGTCATGCTCTCACATCCTTCCCGTCCCGCTGTCATTCTGGATACGTTCAAGCGGGCTCGTCATTATGGGTAAAACCTGCACAAAGTTTGCCGCTCAGATTTGGGCAGATTTTGTGTATCCGGGTCACTGGTTTCTATTATACCATAACGTGCGCGTGGGGTCAATCCCCTGCGCATTGTGTCCGTTTTTTGAAAATTTTCAGAAAACTGTTTACATTACCGCTGTTTTGTGTTATAATAATTCTGCATAGAAAAAAATGACCGGCTGTTCCTCCGATGCAAACGGAGGAGGCGGAGTAGCGGGGCTGCGCCCCGACGCCCCCTTACTCCGATGTTTCCCATCGGAGCCGCACAGCAGGAAAAATTCCCTTGGAATGAGAGGAGATACCAATGGCACAGAATCCCAGTCCGAATCCGCGAAAATACCGCGTCAGATATGACCGTATCATCTATTGTTCCATCCTTCTGGTTGTGATGGTTCTGCTTCTGACCTCCTGCATCAGCAGCTGCGCCAAGCGGGCAGACAAGCCTAATAAGCCCAGCAACAGCCCCGTTGCCGATGAGCGTGTGGCAGAGGAAACCCAGGCAACGCTCCCGGTGGCGACCGAAGCCGGAAATGCCGGCTATGAGACGATCTCCCGCAGCAGCGACGAGATCCACCGCGGCGATCTGATCCTCGCCAATTCCGAGCATCCGGTGGAATTTGACACTGAGGCGATTGACGAGGGCACCTCCAAGGATGTCAGCTTTGTGACAATCAAGAGTATTCTGGACACCCACAATTCCCCCAAGCCCTACACGGCTGCCGACTGGGAGGTCGGACTTGACCGCACGGCGGCGCTGGCGATGGATGCGTGGTTCACGGCATTCTACAACAAGACCGGCAATCAGGACATCCGCATGATCGGCGGCTACCGTCCGGATTCCGAGGATCACGACTATCACACCGGCAGAACACTCGTGATGGGCATTTACCCGGATACCGGCTCCTCCAACTTCTACAAGCCCGAGGGCGATTACAAGTGGCTGGCGGATCATGCCGCAGAATACGGCTTCATCCAGCGCTATCCGGAGGATAAGGACGGCTGGTTCGACGAGAACATCACCACCCGCCGCAGCGCGACCTACCGCTATGTCGGTGTCGCAGCCGCTACCTATATCACCGATCACAATATGTGTCTGGAGGAATTCCTGGAGGAGATCAAGGATTACTCCATCGACAGCATGATGCAGGTCACCAGCGGCGACGCCGAGTATGGCATCTACTACATCCCGGCAAGCAATTCCGGCGGTGAGACAAGCTTTTCCGTTCCGTCCGGCGATATGACCTATACCGTTTCCGGCAACAATACCGACGGCTTCATCATCACGGTTGCCCTCAACGAAGCGGCATCCAGCAACAAGCCCTCCACGCCCAAGAGCGATGATCTCGACGGTGAGGAGAGCGATGATGAGCTTGCGGATGACGAGCCGATGGAACCCCGCGGCTAAGAGCAAAACAAATCCCTGACCATCCGGTCAGGGATTTTGTTTATAATACGGGAATGTCAGAATTATCGCACATCACCTCGCGGGTGAATTTGTGCCACTTGTCCGCATAGCCCTTATAGCCCATATTCACCGGGAATGCAATCCACGGACTGTTCGTGAACGGCGCCAGACGCTTGAGGATGCTGGAGGTCGAGTAGGTGTTCCGCCATGCGCGGTCGGTACCCTCCATAAGCTGCTCGGCGGTCATCAGCTTCGGCTGGTAGACCACATGCTGCACATCGTACATCGCCCAGTTGCGCTCCGTGATGCGCCCCTCGCTTTCAAGCTGGTCGTAGTATGCCGTGCGCGGGAACGGCGTCAGGATCGAATAGCGCGGCAGATCGATCTTCGCCTTGATGACCATCTCCACCGTGCGGTCAAAGACGCTCGTGTCCTCCTCGTCGCCGCCGAAGGCAAAGCAGCCCTGCACCAGAATCCCGTTGTCATGCAGGCGCTCCATGAGGTCGATGTAATTATCCACACGGTTATGCCCCTTGTGGATATATTTCTGCGACGCCTGCGTGATGCTCTCAAAACCGATCAGCAGTCCCCGGCAGCCGCTTTTCCGGAACACCTCCATAATCTCCTTGTCGATGCCGACCGAGGAGGTCACCAGCCCCATCCAGATGATGTTCAGCGGGATCATCGCTTGGAACAGCTCCAGCGCATACTTGCGGTCGGTGATGAGGTTCACATCCGGGAACAGGACGTGCTTGGAATGCAGCGCCTCGATCTCCGCGACAACCTCCTTGACGGGACGCTTGTAGACGTGCTTGCCGAATGCCGCCGGATACGCGCAGAAGGTGCAGTTATGCATGCAGCCGCGGATCGCCTCGACCGTATTGATCGTGATATAGCGCTTTTTGTTCAGCAGCTCTCGGCGCGGAATCGGTCTGCCCACGATGGAGAAATCGCAGTTCTGATGGTAGAATTTCTGGAACTCCCCCCTCTGGTAATCATGCAGAAACTGCGGAAACGTCTGCTCCGAAAAGCCCGTGAATACCACATCCGCATGCTGTGCGGCTTCGTCCGGGAGCATGGAGGGATGGACGCCGCCCAGAAAGACGGTCTTGCCCTGCTTCCGGAAGTAATCCGCATAGGCATAGCAGCGCGGCGCGGTGCCCGTGATGCAGGTGATGCCGATGAGCTCCGCATCAATGTCCAGCGGGATCTTCCCCGCCGTCTCGTCGTAGATCACGACCTCCGCGTCAATGTCCTCCGGGACAAGCGCGGCAAGCGTCGTGAGCGTCAGCGGTGCATAGTGCAGCGATTTTCCGAAATTCCCCGAATACCGATGCATGGCACCGGCGGGGGCGAGTAAGGCGATTTTCATGTGTCAGACTCCTTCCCAAACCATGGTTTCCACCCGCTTTTCTTTGAGAGAACAGCGGGCTTGATGTCACCGAGCCGCATCCCGTCAGCGGTCAGGCGGTCTAAATACGCACGGTGCGCATCGCCTGTGATGCGCATCACATCCGCCTGCCGCAGCTGTCCCAGATCACGGCAGTACCGGTAATGATAGCTTTCGCAAAGTGCCGCATCGAGCGCATCCGGCATGACAGCGGCAGTTGTATAGAGCGTGTAGCCCAGTCCCTCCGGCGCAAGCAGGCAGAATTCCCCCGCCGCGCCAAGCCTCCGGCAGACGGCGCGGACAAATTCCTCCGTGAGCTTTTCGCCGCAGAGATCGCAGGCAATCCCCTTGCGCCGCAGAAACCGCAGACGCGGCGGGGCATCCGGGTAGGTTTCCAGAATTTCCACAATATCCCCGATGCAGTACCGGTAGAATCCCCCGCCCGTGGTGACAATCAGCTCGTATTCGCCGGGGGTCAATCGGTCGGCGGTGCAGATCTTCCCGTCCGTAAGCCTGCGGAACTCGAAGAAATGCGCGTCGATGCAGAGCCGGGATCCGGTCTCCCCCACCAGCGGGAACGAGGTGAAGCATTCCGTTGCGAGCAGTCCCTTCGGCTGGATCCGCACGCCGGGAAAGCGCTTCTGCAATGCCGGAATCTGATCCGCCGCACTCCCGTCCGCCCAGCAGCTGATGAGCTTTACATCGGGGAACACCTTGTCGAAGCGGTCGCTTTTCGCCGCATCCAGTCGCTGCGGTACAACGGTGCGCGAGAGCGTTCTCTCGAGCATGGCAGCATTGCTGCGGATGTAATCACAGAGCAGCATCAGGAAGGTCGGATTCCAGACGGAAATGAGAGTGAGCTTTCCGCAGGTCAATAGCTGTACAGCAGTGCTGTGCCAGAACAGTTCCATGCTCCCGGCAAATTTCACATTCCCGCTCACCGCGAAGATCTGCCGCATGAGCGCCCCCTCGATGCGCCCGAAATAGGCGGAATCCTCCTCGAACCCGATGGGGATGCCGCCGGGGGTGAACTCCTTCCCGTGCGTCACGGGCGTGACCGACCAGTAGCTTTTCCCGTCACAAACACCGGGGATGCGGCTGTACAGATCGCAGAGCCAGGGACGGATGCCCGCCTGAAATTCAGACTTCAGGGATGCCGTGTAGGGGATGAGCTTGCGCCCGCCGGACGAACCGCTGGTCGGCTCGAACAGGATGACGGGCCCGGCGGTGAGGATTCTCTGCTTGCCATCCGCAATTTTGTCGATATACGGCGCATAATCCTCATAGCAGGTCAACGGGACACGCTGCGCAAATTCCTTGTAGGTGCGGATCTCCCCGAAGCCGTATTTCCGCCCGTAAACAGTTTCGGCATTGCGGGCAAGCAGGTTGCCGAGATAGTCCATCTGCACGCGCCGGATGCTGCGGGGAGCCAGAAACCGCCGGTACTGCGGCAGATACAGCGTCCGGACGAGCCGGTTGAGTGCTGCCGTTTTCATATGCCTAAAATCTTCGGTGAACGCGGCTTCATGGCGGAAACGTCGATCTTTGCCAGACACACGAGATCCTCGCCGTTCACATGTCCGGGATTCGCCTGCGCAAAGAACGCAATATCCTTGTTTTTCAGGCGGTGCTCGTCAAGATCTGCCACGCCCTCACGGAGCCTGTCCTTCTCGTGGCGGTAGCGGATCACGCCGGAAACGGGATCGTATTCGCCGCCGTAGAGCGCGGATGCATAGGCGTCCATGATGGCTTTCTCACGGGCAGGTGTCCCCTGCCGGAAGGTCGGATAGAACTCCGCCCAGAACGTCGGCAGGATGCGGTATGTCTTGTAGCCCTTGCAGATGAGGAACCACCAGAATTCGTCAAAATCCCTGGCATACGGGAACCAGAACTGCGACCAGACACGGAACAGCTCTGCCTCGCCCCAGTGTGCCTTGTCGATGATGGTATCCCCCGAAAACATGCCGTGTACGGGCTTGCCTTCCACCTCGACCGTCAGCAGCTTCTGCGTTGTGAAGCCCACCAGTGCCGTCCCCTCGCGCAGGATCAGCACATAGTCCTTGCCGGCAAGATCGTGCCGGAAGACGGCTTCGTCCGTCTGCGCGTAGAATGTCTCCATGAGCGCATACATCGTGCGGATGTCGGATTCCGTGAGTGCGTCACGCGGTATCATTTCACCCTTCATGAATCTCTCCTTTCCCGTCCTCCAGACCGAACCGCAGTCCCTGCTTCTTGAAAACCTCCTTGCGGAACAGCGGGTTGTACAGCAGATAGGTCATGAACCGGTAGGGCGTGCGCAGGTTGGTACGCGGCTCCATGGCGCGGCTGATGATCGAGCCCACGCTGTTGAAGCGCCGCCGGCAGTCAAAGCTGATCTCCGTCAGCTCGTCCGGTGTCATGTTCTTGGGGACGATGCTGCAATAATTGAACCGGTATTCCTCGTGCAGCCACCAGCAGCCGTCGTAGAGCAGGCGGTTTTCCTGCTGAAGCTTCGCATACAGCGGCGTGTTCGGGTAGGGCATGAGGATGTTGAACGCCGCAAAGGTGAATTTGTTCCGGATGGCAAAATCGCAGGTGGCGCGGATGGACTCGACGGTATCCCCGTCGTGCCCGACCGTGAATGCCGCCCATGTCTGCAAGCCCCACTCGCGAAGCTGTTCGATCTCCGCGGCGTACATCTCCGAGGAAGCGCGGGTGTTCGTGAATTTGTGCATATCCTGGA
>ONEQ01000046.1 GCA_900316885.1 uncultured Eubacteriales bacterium
GAAGGTTGTCATCCTCGTTGCCACCTCCGGTGATACCGGCAAGGCTGCACTCGAGGGCTTCAAGGACGTTCCGGGCACCGAGATCATGGTATTCTATCCGGATCACGGCGTATCCTCCATGCAGAAGCGCCAGATGGCTACCCAGGAGGGCGGCAATGTCGGCGTCTGCGCAATCGAGGGCAACTTCGACGACTGCCAGAACGGCGTGAAGATGATCTTCACCGACAATGCTGTCAAGGAGAAGCTCGCCAGGAACGGCAAGATGTTCTCCTCTGCAAACTCCATCAACTGGGGCAGACTCGCACCGCAGATCATCTACTATGTATCCGCTTACGTAGAGCTGGCAAAGCGCGGCGATATTGCCTTCGGTGATACCGTGAACGTGGTTGTTCCGACCGGCAACTTCGGCAACATCCTCGCGGCTTACTACGCAAAGAACATGGGCGTGCCGATCGGCAAGCTGATCTGCGCATCCAATGTCAACAAGGTTCTGACCGATTTCATCGAGGCGGGCGTATACGACAGAAACCGCGATTTCTTCGCAACCTGCTCCCCGTCCATGGACATCCTGATCTCCTCCAACCTGGAGCGTCTCCTCTACATCCTGACCGGCGGCGACGATGCACAGATCCGCGACTGGTTCGGCAAGCTTGCCAAGGACGGCAGGTATGAGGTAACGTCCGAGATCAAGGCAAAGCTCCAGAGCGACTTCGTGGGCGGCTTCTGCGACGATGCAGACACCAAGAAGACCATCCACGACTTCAAGGAGCAGTACGGCTACACCTGCGATACCCATACCGCAGTTGCCGTTAAGGTATATCTGGACTACATCGCCAAAACCGGTGATACCACCAAGACCATCATCGCATCCACCGCAAGCCCCTACAAGTTCAGCGCAAGCGTGCTCGAGGCAATCGAGGGTGCAAAGTCTGCTGCGGATGAGTATGAGCAGGTGGCACATCTTGCCGAGGTTTCGGGTCTCCCGATCCCGCAGTCCCTGGCAGCGCTCAAGGACAAGCCGGTACGCTTCTCCGAGGTCATCGGGAAGACCGACATGGAGTCCTATGTGCTGAAGAAGCTCGGCATCACGGAGTAAGACGTGAGCTTATACGCACTCGGAGATACGCACCTGTCGTTCGGCGTTCCCAACAAGCCGATGGATATTTTCGGCGGCTGGGAGAACTATCAGGCGCTCATCGAGCAGAACTGGCGTGAACGCATCCAGCCGGAGGATACCATCGTGCTGACCGGAGACATCTCATGGGGCATGACGCTCGAGCAGGCAAAGGCGGATTTCGCGTTTTTGCAGGCACTTCCCGGCACCAAGATCATTCTCAAGGGAAACCACGACTACTGGTGGAATTCCATGAAGAAAATGACCGAATTCTTCGCGGCGAACGGGTTCGATTCCCTGCGCATCCTGCACAACAACTGCTATGCCTATGAGGGGTTCGGCATCTGCGGGACACGCGGCTGGGTGAATGTGCCCGGCGAAACGAACGAGGACGGCACACTCGACGGCGATGCCAAGGTGCTCGCCCGTGAGGAGCAGCGCCTGCGGGTATCGCTCCAGGCGGCAAAGTCCCAGGGCTTGAAGCCGATCGCATTCCTGCATTATCCGCCGCTGTACTGGACCAACCGCAACCAGCCGCTGCTGTCGGCGCTGCATGATTTCGGCGTGGAGGATTGCTACTACGGGCATCTGCACGGCTCCGTCACACATGCACGGGCAGAAAAGGGCACCGTGGACGGCATCCGGTATCATCTGGTTGCTGGTGATTATTTACAATTTGTGCCGGAGAAAGTTCTGTAAATTTGTTCCGGCTGTAGAAGTACAGCCGGATATTAAAAAATATATAGAAAAATCCGGGCAAGTATGCTATAATGAATTGTATGTGCAGCACAGCAGGGGAAAACTGCGTATCAGTGCTGCGGGCTCCCATGGGACGGAGCATTTGAAATTGAATTTGGAGGATCTGAAAATGAGCTTAAAATCCACAGAAAGAACAGAAGTCAATACCGTCGAAATGGTATTTGAGGTAGGCCCCGAGCAGTTCGAGGAGGCAATTGAGAAGGCATATCAGAGAGTCAGGAAGAACATCTCTGTACCGGGCTTCCGTAAGGGCAAGGTAACCCGTAAGATGGCAGAGATGCGTCTCGGTGAGGGTGTATTCTACGAGGAGGCTCTGAACCTGCTCATCAACGACGAGCTCACCCCTGAGCTGATGAAGGCTGAGTTCGAGCTGGTTGACCGTCCGTCCGTTGACGCAGAGAAGATCTCCAAGGAGGAGGGCGTTGTCTTCAAGGCAATCTGCATCACCAAGCCTGACGTGAAGATGGAGAACTACAAGGGCATCAAGGCTTCCAAGTCCGTTCACGAGGTAACCGATGCTGACGTTGACGCACAGGTAGAGCTCCTGCGCCAGAGAAACGCACGTCTGGTATCCGTTGACGACCGCGCTGCGCAGATCGGTGACGAGGTTAACATCGACTTCGAGGGCTTCTTCGGTGACGAGGCATTCGACGGCGGCAAGGGCGAGCAGTTCCCGCTGAAGCTCGGCTCCGGTCAGTTCATCCCGGGCTTTGAGGATCAGATCGTCGGCAAGACCATCGGTGAGGAGTTCGACGTTGTTGTGACCTTCCCGGAGAACTATCAGATGGAGGACTATGCAGGCAAGGAGGCTACATTCAAGTGCAAGCTGAACGGCATCACTGTTGAGGAGCTGCCGGAGGCTGACGACGAGTTCATTCAGGATTCCACCGAGTTCGAGACGCTGGCTGCATTCAAGGAGAATGCCAAGGCAGAGCTCCAGAAGAACGCTGAGCGCGATGCAGAGACTGCATTTGACAATGCCATCATGGAGGCTCTGATCGCAATGGTAGACGTTCCGATTCCGAACGTAATGTACGAGCACAGACTGGATGCACTGGTATCCAACTTCGAGAATATGCTCAAGGAGCAGGGCATGAGCCTGGATCTGTACCTGCAGTACACCGGTATGGACATCGAGGACTTCCGTGACCAGAACCGTGACCGCGCTGAGAGCGAGGTTAAGCTGCGTCTGGCTCTGGAGAAGATTGCAGACCTCGAGAAGATCGAGATCTCTGACGAGGAGCTCAATGCTTCCCTCCAGCCGGTTGCTGATGCAAACCACATGCCTGTAGAGGAAGTAAAGCGCCGCATCCCGCTGGCAGATTACATCCTGGATCTGCGCGTATCCAAGGCACTTGAGCTCGTGAAGGCAAATGCCGAGATCACTGACGAGGCTCCGGCTGAGGAGAAGGCTGAATAAGCATCGAAAAGCATATACATGGCATGAGCGGACGTCGGTGTTCGCTCATGCTTATACTACCGGGAAAACCGGCATTTGGAAAGGATGAGGCGAAGTGTTTAATACTCTGGTCCCTTATGTAGTCGAGCAGACAAGCCGCGGCGAGCGTTCCTATGATATCTACTCCCGCCTGCTCAATGATCGTATCGTGATGCTGCACGAGCAGGTGGATGCCGCATCGGCAAGCGTGATCGTGGCACAGCTCCTGTACCTGGAGAGCCAGGATCCGGAGAAGGATATTGCGCTGTATATCAACAGCCCCGGCGGATCCATCACGGACGGCATGGCAATCTATGATACGATGCAGTATATCAAGTGCGATGTTTCCACGATCTGCATCGGCATGGCGGCTTCTATGGGTGCCTTTCTGCTGAACGCCGGTGCGCCCGGCAAGCGCTTTGCCCTGCCGAATGCCGAGATCATGATCCACCAGCCCCTGATCGGCGGCGGCGGTATCTCCGGTCAGTGTACCGACATCAAGATCCACTCCGATCACCTTGTCCGCACCCGTCAGAAGATGAACGAGCTGATGGCAAAGCACAGCGGACAGCCGCTCGAGGCCATTGAGCGTGACACCGAGCGTGACAACTATATGACGGCTGCCGAGGCACAGGCATACGGTCTCATCGATAAGGTCATCGACAAGAGGTAACCGGAATGGCAGGATTCAGTAATTTCAAGATCTGCAATTTCTGCGGTAAGGGCGAGGATAAGGTCATGAACATGTTCTCCGCAGGTATGAATAATATCTGCGATGAGTGCGTGACCACATGCTATGAGATGATTTATCCCTCCCACCCGCAGGGGCAGACGGTAAAAAAGGAGAAAAAGGAGCAGAAGCCGTTCAAGCTTCTGCGTCCGGAGGAGATCAAGACCGTGCTCGATCAGTATGTGATCGGGCAGGATCACGCCAAGGTGTCGCTGGCAGTCTCTGTATACAATCACTATAAGCGCATCATGAGCATGGATGACGGGCAGGACGTCGAGCTCCAGAAGAGTAATGTACTCCTGCTGGGCCCGACCGGTGTCGGCAAGACATTCCTCGCGCAGACACTGGCGAAGATCCTCGAGGTTCCGTTCGCCATTGCGGATGCAACGACTGTCACGGAAGCCGGCTATGTCGGTGACGACGTGGAGAATGTGCTCCTGCGTCTGATCCAGGCAGCGGATTTCGATATCGAGGCAGCCGAGCGCGGCATCATCTATATCGACGAGATCGACAAGATCTCCCGCAAGTCCGAGAATACCTCCCTGACCCGCGATGTCTCCGGCGAGGGCGTGCAGCAGGCGCTGCTGAAGATCGTCGAGGGCACGGTGGCGAATGTTCCCCCGCAGGGCGGACGTAAGCACCCGAATCAGGAATGTCTCCAGATCAACACGAAGAATATCCTGTTCATCTGCGGCGGTGCATTCGACGGGCTCGAAAAGCACATCCAGAAGCGTCTCCAGCCCTCGGGACTGGGCTTCGGTGCGGAGGTGCAGTCGAAGAAGGAGATACATCAGAATATCTTCCATAAGGCACTCCCGCAGGATCTGGTGAAATTCGGCATCGTGCCGGAGCTGATCGGACGTCTGCCGATCATCACTGCACTCGATGAGCTGGATGAGGATGCGCTGGTGCGGATCCTGACCGAGCCGAAAAATGCGCTCGTCAAGCAGTACAAGAAGCTGCTGAGCTTCGACAAGGTGGAGCTGGAGGTGCAGCCGGAGGCGCTGACTGCCATCGCAGAGAAGGCGATCGGTCAGAATACCGGCGCAAGAGGACTGCGCTCCATCATGGAGGATATCCTCATGGACTGCATGTATCATCTGCCGACCTATACCAATGTCGGAAAGGTGACTGTTGTCAAGGAATGTGTTACAGACGGCGCCAAGCCGCTTCTGTTCGACCGTCAGGGCAGTCCCGTTGTACAGTGGTGACCCATTGCCACCCATGACATGAAAGCCACACCCCGTGTGGCTTTTTTGGCTATTCTATGAGCGTCTGAGAACGCACCGCATAAGCAGCCTGAAAGGAGAAATTGTATGGAAATCCCGGAAAATGTCTTAAAAGAGATCAAGCTGAGCTTTACAACCAAGACCGCCTACGAAAAGGAAGGCGTGGATGCCTATATCCAGGAGCTGTTCATGCAGATCAATGATGCCAAGCGTGCAGCAGAGTTCAAGCAGAAGGAGCTCAATGAATGTAAAAAGATGCTCAAGCAGCATGAGGAATCCCGGATGCTCGAGGGCGGTTCGAATGATATGTACGATGATCTGATTGCGGAGCGCGATGCGGCAAAGAATGCGCTGATCGGCGTCAGAGAGCAGCTCTCCGATACGGAGGACAAGCTGCAGGAGGCAAATGAGAAGATCCTGGCACTGACCGAGGAGTGCGAGAAGTACGACGAAGCCCTTGCCAAGCTCCAGGCAGGCAAGCCCGTGGAGGGACTGCCGAATCCCGAGGAGAATGTCAAGCTGCGGGAAGCGCTGCAGGCAGCCGCTGCGCAGATCGATGCGCTGAACAAGGGCAAGGCGGAGACAGAGGCACGTCTTGAGGATGCCTATCGTGAGCTCCAGACAACCAAGGAACAGCTTGCCAAGCAGCCCGTTGCTGCCGCAGGTGAGGCAAAGCCGGCATCGGATAACATGCTCGACCTGTTTGCGGAGACCCAGACCTTCCTGAATGCGGCGAAGGAGAAGGCAACTGCCCTGACAGCCGATGCAGAGCAGCGCGCTGCGAAGATCCTGGAGGATGCCGAGGCGGAGGCGAAGAAGATCCGCGAAGCGGCACAGACTGACACCGCAGCACAGCAGAAGCAGGCAGCCGGTGAGCTGGATGCGCTGGGCAAGCAGCTTACGGAGATCCGTACATCGATTGCAGCGAAGCTCGAGGAGGCAGCCGCCATTGCAGCCGCCGAGGCGGAAAAACTGAAGCAGGACAAAGCCTGAGTATCTCTCTGTCCGGGTAGCGTCAAACCGGAAATTACCGCTTGCAATCTGCGTAAAAGTATAGTATAATAGAAGTAGAGGAAAGCAGGAAGAAAACAGAAGATGCGCCTTTGTGCGAGGCTTTGCACAAGGCAGAAGGGAGGCATACTATGCCGGAACGAAAGAAAACGAATGCAACTGAAATGCTCCCGACCGTGCCGCTGCGTGGAACCGTGGCATTTCCGCATATGATCATGCATTTTGACGTGGCACGCGAGATGTCCGTCAAGGCGATCGAGGAGGCTCTGCGTACCGACAGAAGGCTGTTCCTTGTGGCGCAGCGTGATGTGTTTGACGAGAATCCCGAGGAGCGCGACCTCTTTGAGATCGGCGTGGTTGCCGAGGTCAAGCAGACCCTCAAGACGCAGGACGATACTGTCCGTATTCTGGTCGAGGGACTCTACCGCGGCAAGATCAAGAGCATCAGCACCGGCGGCAGCTGCATGATGACCGAGGTGCGCCGTCTGACCATGCATCCGCGTGAGGACGTGGAGGATGTGGAGATGCAGGCGCTCATGCGTGCAGTCAAGGACGTTTATGAGCGCTATGCCCGTCTGTTCCCCCGGATGCCCAAGGAGATCCTCATTTCTGTGATGTGCCAGGATGATCCGCAGAGCCTGTACGAGGACATCGTGTTCAACACGATGCTCGATTTCAAGGACAAGCAGATCCTGCTGGAGGAGGATCGCCTCTGCGACCGTTTGCAGCTTCTGTATGAGATCCTCACCCGCGAGACGATGGTGCTCGAAACGGAGAAGGAGATCCACGACCGCACCCAGGAGAGCATCGATCAGGGGCAGCGTGAGTATTTCCTGCGCGAGCAGCTGCGCATCATTTCCAATCAGCTGCGCGAGGAGACCGGTGAATCCGTGCCGGAGGAGGACTCCGAGTCCTACTATGAGCGCATCACGGCGCTGGGACTGCCGGCAGAGAGTGAATCCAAGCTCCTCAAGGAAGCGGCACGCCTGACCCAGATGCCGCCCGCATCGCAGGAATCCTATGTGATTACGAGCTATCTGGACACCGTACTGGATCTGCCGTGGAACGAGATGACAACCGAATCCGTTGATCTGGAGGTTGCACAGGAGCGCCTCGATGCGGATCACTACGGTCTGGAAAAGGTCAAGGAGCGTATCCTGGAGAGTCTTGCCGTGCGTATCCTGAATCCTGAGCTGCGCGGACAGATTCTCTGCCTTGTGGGACCGCCCGGTATCGGTAAATCCTCCATCGGACGCTCCATCGCAGGGGCAATCGACCGCAAGTTCGCGAGAGTATCGCTCGGCGGCGTGCGTGACGAGGCAGATATCCGCGGTCACAGAAAGACCTACATCGGCGCAATGCCCGGACGCATTATTGCTGCGCTCCAGCAGGCAGGCACGCGCAATCCCGTGATCCTCCTCGATGAGCTCGACAAGATGGGCAACGACTACAAGGGCGACCCGTCCGCAGCAATGCTTGAGGTGCTGGATGCTGAGCAGAATGCGGCATTCCGCGACCATTACTTAGAGATCCCGTTCGATCTGAGCCAGGTGCTGTTCGTGGCAACCGCGAACACGCTGGAAACGATCCCTGCGCCCTTGCAGGACAGAATGGAGATTATCGAGCTGACAAGCTACACCCGTGAGGAGAAATTCCAGATCGCCAAGCGCCATCTGGTGAAGAAGCAGCAGGAGCAGCACGGTCTGAAGCCCGCACAGTGCAAGATCGACGATGAAGTGCTGTATGAGATGATCGACAGCTACACCAAGGAAGCGGGCGTCCGCAACCTGGAGCGTACCATCGGCACCGTCTGCCGCAAGGCGGCAAGAGCGATTGCCGGCGGCGAGAAGAAACGCGTCAACGTCAAGAAGAAGGATCTCAAGGACTACCTCGGCATCCCGAAATACCTCCCGGATCCGCAGGCGAAGGAGAATACTGTGGGTCTGGTCAACGGACTGGCATGGACGTCCGTGGGCGGCGTGCTGATGCCGCTGGAGGCACTCGTGATGGACGGTACGGGTAAGATCGAGATCACCGGCTCTCTGGGCAATGTCATGACCGAAAGTGCCCGCATTGCGGTAAGCTATGCACGCAGCGTGGCAGAGCAGTACGGCATCGATCCGGAGTTCTACTCGAAGAAGGATCTGCACATCCATGCTCCGGAGGGCGCCGTTCCCAAGGACGGACCGTCTGCCGGCGTGACCATGACGACGGCTCTGGTATCGGCGCTGTCGGGGATTCCGGTGCGTGCGGATGTTGCCATGACCGGCGAGATCACGCTGCACGGCAGAGTGATGCCGATCGGCGGACTGCGCGAGAAGTCCATGGCAGCGTACAAGGCTGGCATCACGACGGTCATCATCCCGGAGGGGAATACCGCCGATCTCGAGGAGGTCGAGCAGATCGTCAAGGACAACGTGACGTTCGTGCCGGTGCGCTATTTGTCGCAGGTGCTCGAAACAGCACTTGCCGATCATCCCAGCCCGAAGAAGACCGCAAAGCCCCGCAAGCCCCGCGCCAAGAAACCGAGCGCAGGGAGTGAGGCATGAGGTTCGGAGATGCGGCATTCGCGTTTGCATGCGGAACAGTCTCCCAGCTCCCGAAGCCGGAGCGGATGGAGTTTGCGTTCATCGGCAGATCGAATGTCGGAAAATCGACGCTCATCAATAAACTGGTCGGGAGAAAGTCACTCGCCCGTGTGAGTGCGGTTCCCGGCAAGACAGCAACCATCAATTTCTACCGGGTGGATCAGGTATATTTCACCGATCTGCCCGGATACGGCTATGCCAAGACCTCGAAGTCGGAGCAGGAGCGTCTGCGGCGCCTCATCACAGGCTATCTGCGGGCGGACCGCGACCTGCGTCTGGTGATCCAGCTCATCGACATGCGCCATGCACCGTCGGCGGATGATCTGGATATGATTAACCAGCTCATCGACGAGGAGGTGCCGTTCATCATCGTATTCACGAAGGCAGATAAGCTGAACAAGACCGAACGCGAGACACGAATGGCGGCTTTTGCCGAGGAAATTCCGTGCTTTTCGGATATTCACGCAATCCCTTTTTCGGCAAAGACGTTTGAGGGGCAGGATGCCCTGCGTGATCTGCTTGCGGAGATCGCAGAAGAACCGGAGGACGAGGAAGCATGAGACCGCTGGTAACCGTTGTGATTCCCGCCCACAATGAGGGGGCGTATATCGGGAAATGTCTGGAATGTGTGAAGGCTGCCGCAAGCCGGATCGAGCCGCAGGAAACCGAGATCATCGTCGTTGCGAACCGCTGCACGGATGACACCGCAGAGGTCGCGCGTTCCTATGGGGCGCGTGTCGTTACGGACGAATCCCGTTGCATCGCCGCGGTGCGCAATGCCGGATGCCGGCAGGCGAGAGGGCAGTTTCTGGTGACGATCGATGCGGACAGCTACATGAGTGCCGGGGCGCTGGCGGAGGTCTGCGAGCTCCTGCACAGCGGCAAGTACATCGGCGGCGGTGCGATTCCGACCTTTGACCGTGCGAGTCTGGGAATTTTCTTCTCGACGCTGGTCGTAGCGGCGAATCTCCTGCCGACCATGATCCGGGAGGGCGGACTGTCCGGCGCGATGTTCTGGACGTATACGAAGGCATTCCGCGTGATCGGCGGATTCGATGAAACGCTGGTGAGTCTGGAGGATATGGATTTCGCCAAGCGCCTGAAAGCGCTCGGCACCGCCTACGGCAGAAAATTCGGCACACTGCGCTCGAAGCTCCTGACCTCGGCGCGGAAATTCGATCAGTTCGGGGACTGGTATCTCCTGAAGGACTACAAGACCACCAAAGCCATCTTCACCGGCAGGGACCGGGAGGCAGCGGATCGGTTCTATTATAATGTGAGATAAGAGCCCGTTTAAGATCTGGAGATAGTCGGATTTCCGAGCAGATTTTTGTCCTGACAAAGCACGGGATCCGCAGGAATACTGTATGTATTGCAAGGATTCCGGGCAAAGTCAGGGCGGAAAGATGCCGAAAAGACGGCTGTCGGAAGATTTTAAACAGGCTCAAAGAAAAGGCTGACCGTTTCATGCGGTCAGCCTTGTTTTATTCTTCTTCCATATCTGCGGGACGGAGGATCATTTCCGCCGCTTCATCGGGGGTAAGCTCTCCGTCCGTGAGTCCCTGGATGCAGTTTGCAGCCTTTTCGAGCATATCCAGACAGAAGGACACCTGCTCACCGACGTCGTTCGCATCCGCGTTGCCCTCGCCGTAGTACTGCCCGAGACGGCAGACGAGGATCCGCTCAGCGGTATCGAGGAACATCGCGCCCGTGGGGAGGAGCATATTCAGCATATTGCAGAGCTCCATGACCTCCGCGAAGGATTCACTGGGGATGTCGAAATCGAGTCCCGCCAGCACGACGATGCCGCCGTTGTTGGAATCGATCTGGAGCATCGCACCTTCGATCTCGCTGTCGAGGGAAACGCCGCTCTCAAAGCAGCCCTCCTGCTCACCGTACTCCCAGCCGTTTTCCTTGAAAAAATCTCTGACTGCCTGTAAATTATCCATACATACCTCCATCAAAAGGAAACCTTGAAAGGGTTATGTGCGGGGCTTCGCCCCGCGCCCGATCTCTGAAAACCATCGTTTTTCAGAGACTCTCATAAGGAATCTCCCCCAAACGGAGGAGATCCCGACTGTATTCGCTTACTTGTTGAGGGAAACGCCGCCCTCTGCAGCAACTGCACCCTCTGCCGCAGCGGCAGCGGCTGCCTCTGCGGCAGCGATCTGCTCCTCCAGGGAGGGCTCGCCGGGCGCGGTCATGGGTGTCTGACCAAGCTCTGCCATCAGGCGCTGGAGCTCGGTGTCCACCTTGGCATCGGTCTGGATCTGCTCGAAGGTCTCGTAGTCCTTCTGTGCTGCGGCACCTGCCATTTCGGCAAATGCCTCCGCCTCTGCCTCCTTGCGGAGCACCTTCTCCTCCATCTTGTTGAACTTCTCGAAGCTCGAGGAGGTGTCGATACCGCCGATGGTCTGTGCGAGAGACTTCTGGGTATCTGCCATCTGGGAACGTGCGATCAGCATAGCCTGACGGCTCTTTGCCTCGGACATCTTCGCCTTGAGGGTCTCGACCTGTGCGCGGATTGCCTCGGTCTGGTTGGCGATGGTGTCGTGCATTTCCTTGTAGGTTGCCGCTTCCTCATCTGCCTTGACCTTCTGTGCAAGGGCACGCTTTGCAAGATCCACATTGCCGGATGCGAGTGCCGCCTTTGCCTTAGCCTCCCAGTCGGTAGACTTGCGGACAGCGTCATTGAGCTGCTTTTCCGCCATGCGCTCGCTGGCAACTGCCTTGCCGAGTGCCTGTACGGATTTCTGGAGCTCCTTTTCCATATCCATGATGATCTGCTTGACCATCTTCTCCGGATCCTCCGCACGATCAATCAGATCGTTGACGTTGGACTTGAAAATATCGCTGATGCGAGAAAAAATTCCCATGTGACTCTCCTCCTTGATATGCCTTGCGGCGGTATGACTCTATTTTACCACATATCGGCGAAAATGTCAATACATTTTACCTTATTTATGGAAGATCCCGACGAGGACGAGCACCGTGCCGAAGATCATATAAAACCAGCGTGTGCCTTCCCTGCCGAGAAAGGAACGGTATTTCGGGTCGTTCAGGAATAGCTTCCACCGGAAGAAGCCTCCGCAGAAGCACAGGATTCCTGCGGCGATGAAGAAGACCTGATCCCCGGTCATGCGTTTGTCAGATCGAACACCTGCTTGATGCTGTCGTAGTGCAGGAAGATGCCCTGCGCGGCGAGCTGCTCGATCTCGGATTTGTCAGCGAGCCTGAAGCCCTGCATTTCGGCAAGCTGGGGAGTGACGTCGTTCTCGTCGAAATCGAGGAAGAAGCGGTAGATATCCACAAAGTAGTTGTCGCCCTCGGATTCGCGCTTGTAGGAGAACAGGTAGCCGCCCTCAGCGCCGGAGACATCGAGACCGGTCTCCTCAAGCACCTCACGCCGCACGGCATCTGCTGAGCTTTCGCCAGCCATGACACCGCCGCCGGATACCTCCCACCAGCCGGGAGCCCAGTGCTTGTCGAGCGCCCGCTGGGTGATGAGGAATTTCCCGTCATGACGGCAGATCACGCCCAGCATCGTCGTAAATATCCCAGTATTCCATAGTATTACCTCCGTGATCGGAAATGAATGTTCCTTTCCATTGTAGCATAAAAGGGTGCGTTTGTCAAGGCGGGGAACAGAACGGCCTCCGGAACCGAAGTCCCGGAGGCTGCCCTCATATAATGTTGGAAGTAGTTTTTATGCATTCAGGAGCTGCTCGGCAGCTGCAAGCTTCACGCAGAGCACGAACAGATCCATTGCCTTCTGGAGCTCAGCGACCTCCGGATAGCTCGGTGCAATGCGGATATTGCTGTCCTCCGGATCCTTGCCGTAGGGGAATGCAGCGCCTGCGCCGGTCAGAACGACACCAGCCTCCTTGCAGAGCTGCACGATGCGCTTTGCAGTGCCGGAGGGTGCATTGAAGCTGACGAAATAGCCGCCCTGCGGCTCAGTCCACTGGCCGATGCCAAGGGGCTTGATCTCCTTGTTCAGGGTGTCGAGGACACATGCGAACTTCGGTGCCAGCTCGGCTCTCTGCTTATCCATGTGCTTGAGGACGTTCTCGTACTTGCCGTCGAAGAACTTGACATGGCGCATCTGGTTGACCTTGTCGAAGCTGATGGTGAAGGTGCCGAGCGCCTTAGTCAGCTCTGCAAGGTTTGCCTTAGAAGCAGCCAGCATGGAAACGCCTGCGCCTGCGAAGGTCACCTTTGCGGTCGATGCGAACTCGTAGACAATATCCGGGTTGCCTGCCTTCTTAGCCTCCTCGAGGATGGGCAGGATGATCTTCGGATTCTCGACCAGATGATGGATGCAGTATGCATTATCCCAGAAGATGCGGAAGTCCGGTGCAGCGGGCTTGAGGTTTGCGAAACGCTTGACAGTCTCGTCGCTGTATACGATGCCGGAGGGGTTTGCGTACTGCGGTACGCACCAGATACCCTTGACAGCCGGATCGTTGTTGACATACTTCTCGACGAGATCCATGTCAGGACCGTTCTCGTCGGTCGGGATGTTGATCATCTCCACGCCGAAGAACTCGGTGATGCGGAAGTGTCTGTCATAGCCCGGAACGGGGCAGAGGAACTTGACCTTATCCAGCTTGCCCCACGGGGTATTGCCGAGGATACCATGGGTGAAGGCATTGCTGATGCAGAAGTACATTGCCTGGAGGGAAGCATTGCCGAACATGAACACCTCATCCGGCTGTACCTGGAGCATCTGTGCGAACAGTGCCTTCGCCTCCGGGATACCGTCGAGCACGCCGTAGTTGCGGTAATCGCCGCTTTCGCCCTTGAGGTCGTCTGCCTTGAGGCAGTCGAGCAGATCTGCGGAGAGATCCAGCTGCTTGGGGGAGGGCTTGCCGCGGGACATATCCAGCTTCAGACCCTGTGCCTGATAGTCTGCATACTGTGCCTTACAGTCATTGTAGAAGGCGGTCAGCTCCGCCTGATTCATGTCTTTGAGTGCCATACTCGTTCTCTCCTTATTTATAACGTATCAGAATTGCGGGCGGAGGGTCGAAGTTTTCTCTGCTGTCCGTCACCCACATACAACAGTATTTATTATACAACACTTTTTGGGGTTTGGCAAGGGGGTATTTCCGGTTTTTCCCGAATTTCGTAGCATTACACGGATTTGAGCACCGTAGAATCCCCCTCGCTGTGAATTTTGACGTGATTTTTGTGTGCCGGACAAGTTCACTTGTTTTCTTGTGACCGACAAATCCGGCGATTACGAAAGAATTTTCGGAAACCCCTTGACAAATCTGCGAAAAACGTTTACAATAATAATGTTGTATGATATTTGAGTAGTTCCCCTCTGCCGGCAGTTTGCAGGCACAGGGATGCTCGTCTGTGCGGCTTGCCGTGCAGATGTACATGACGCAGCAGGTAATTGCAGCTTGCGGGGCATGTGCTGCCCCGGTACTTTATATCATTCACTTCTTCTGTATTCCGCAGCATTGCTGCGGTATTTATATGGTTCTGGGAGGTATCTCCCGCGAAGTTTGAAAAATGAATAAAGAAGCAGCATTTACTTCCTGCGAAAACTGTCATGCCATACAGGAAACTTGACAAATTTTTATGAAGGAGGTAATGCACATGACAACTGTGTTGATTGTCATCATCATTGTACTTGCGGTTGCCTTGGCAGGCGCGGTTACATGGGGCTACATGTCCGGCAAGAATGCCGAGACAAAGGGCTTTGAGAAGGGCGTTGAACACAATCGTCAGGAGAGCGAGAGAAAGCTCGCTGCTGCTGAAAAAGCTGCACAGGCAAAGGCGCGTGAGGCGGATTCCCGTATGCGGGATGCCGAAATGAAGCTCCGTGAGGCAGATTCCATGATGGAAAATGTCGGCAAGGAAGCAGAGGCACGCAAGAAGGAAGTGCTTGTTGAGGCGAAGGACGAGATCTACAAGCTCCGTCAGGATGCGGAGAAGGAGATCCGCGACCGCCGCAGCGAGATCACCAAGCAGGAGAAGCGCATCCACCAGAAGGAGGAAGCCCTCGACAAGAAGATCGATACCCTCGAAAAGAAGGAGGAGACCTTACAGGGCAAGCTTACCGAGGTCGATGCACTCAAGGCAGAGGCGGAGGAGATCCGCCAGCGGCAGCTCGATGAGCTCGAACGCATCTCCGGGCTGACCCGTGAGCAGGCGAAGGAGTACATTCTCCATACGCTTGAGGAGGATCTCACCCACGACAAGGCAGTCAAGGTCGCAGCCTATGAGCAGCAGATCAAGGAGGACTGCGAGGAGAAGGCGAGAAGCTATATCTCCCTTGCCGTTGCCAAGTGTGCCGCCGATCAGGTGTCGGAAGCCGCAGTTTCTGTGGTAGCGCTGCCGAGTGATGAGATGAAGGGTCGTATCATCGGCCGTGAGGGACGCAATATCCGCACGCTCGAAACCCTCACCGGCGTCGATCTCATCATCGACGATACGCCGGAGGCAATCACCCTTTCGTGCTTCGATCAGGTGCGCCGCGAGATCGCACGCATCGCGCTCGAACGCCTCATTGCAGACGGCAGAATTCATCCGTCCCGCATCGAGGAGATGGTCGAGAAGGCTAAGCGTGAGGTGGAGCACAAGATCAAGCAGGAGGGCGAACGCGCTGTTCTGGAGACCAATGTCCACGGCATCAACCACGAGCTCATCAAGCTCCTGGGCCGCCTGAAGTTCCGCACCAGCTACCGCCAGAACGTGCTGACACATTCCATCGAGGTCGCACAGCTCTGCGGCGTGCTTGCAGCCGAGCTCGGCGTGGATGTGAACCTTGCCAAGCGTGCAGGTCTGCTCCATGACATCGGTAAGGCACTCACCAGCGAGGTCGAGGGCTCCCATGTCCAGATCGGTGTGGATGTCTGCCGCAAGGCGAAGGAGAATCCCGAGGTCATCCATGCGATCGAAGCGCATCACAACGATGTGGAGCCGCGCACGGCAATTGCGTGCATCGTGCAGGCAGCGGATGCCATTTCCGCCGCAAGACCCGGCGCACGTTCCGAGAACTTCGAGAGCTACATCAAGCGTCTTGAGAAGCTCGAGGAGATCTGCAAGTCCTACAAGGGCGTGGAGAAGTGCTATGCCGTACAGGCAGGCCGTGAGATCCGCGTGATGGTACAGCCTGAGGTCATCAACGACGAGAAGATGGTCCTGGTGGCACGCCAGATCGCGCAGCAGATCGAGGACGAAATGGAGTACCCCGGTCAGATCAAGGTCAATCTCATCCGCGAAAGCCGGACAGTAGATTACGCGAAATAAGAAGAAGTAGGGACGGCGCAAGCCGCCCCTATTTTTCATGTATAAAGGAGTCCGCCATGCCTCAATCCCTATTCGGTTCATCCGAACGGTCGAATTTTATCGTGAATATGAAGCCCGAAACGTTCCGGCGCTGGGCATTGTTCATTCTGCTGGGCTTTCTGATTCTGTGTCCTCTGCTGAGCCTCCCCTCGGAGCTTGCGGGGATCACGAGTCTCCCGCCAGCCGCGCTGACACTTACGGGGACTGCGGCACTGGCGATGCTGCCAGCCGGCTTGTTCAAGGGTGCCAGGGGGCTGTGGAATACGGCGCTGCTGACCGGTGCCTTTGTCCTGTGGGGCATCGTGAGCGCCCTCTGCTCGTTCCATGCGGGCGATCCTGCGGACTATACCCAGGCATTCGTCGGCACAGCCGGACGCGGCGAGGGGGCACTGTCGCTGGTGTTCTGCGGATGCTTTTTGCTGCTCGGCGCAATGCTCGGTACATCGGAGCACAGAACACTCCTGCACGGGATGCTGCTCTACGGGCTGGTGCAGTGCGCGTGGGGCATATTGCAGGCGTTACCGGTCGGATTCCCGTCGTATTACCGGGATCTAGAGTCCATGCTCGCATACCGGGTATTTCTCCCCTCCGGACTCACGGGCAGCCCGATCACGCTGGCGGTGCTTCTGAGCGTTCTGGAATTACCCGCGATGCTTGCTGCCGCCTATGCAAAGGACAGGCACCGCATCCTGTATCTTATCTGTGCCGGCGTATTTCCGGTGCTTGCCGTGCGGACGCAGTGTCTGGCAGGAATCGTGGGGGCAGCAGTTTCTGTGATGATCGGCATTGTCTATCTGGCATGGAAAAAGACCGGCAAAGCCGTGATTCTGACCGCCGTTCCGGGCGTTGTCCTCGGATGTGTCTGGTGGTTTTTCGCACCGGTGCTCAACGGCACCTATCACGATCTGGATCCGTCCTCTGCGGTGATGTTCCAGCTCTATGACGGCGCGGTTCTCTGGCAGGACAGCTCGTACCGGCTGGACGTCAGCGGGTACTATTTCCCGACCGCTGATGCCTCCCCGCACGGGACGTTCGCCATCGGGGAGTTGCGGTCAGTCTACGGCTGGCTATGGGGGCAGACCGCGGAGATCATCGGCAGGTATCCGCTGACCGGCACGGGGCCGGATTGTCTGATCTACCCGCAATTGTTCCGCTCCCTGATCCCGGCGGAGAATCCCAACACCTTTGACCGTGCAGGCAGCTATTACCTGCATACCGCAGCGACGCTCGGACTTCCGGGTCTGGCACTGCTGCTGTTGGTCATGGTTCAGGTGTTCATACGGGGCGGCAAAACCGCAGTACGGGGCGGATGGATCCAAACAGCCTATCTTGGCGCAGCACTGGTTTCCTGCGTGACATGGATTGTCGGAAACGGCGGCGTGACCGTCACGCCCCTGTTCTGGATGATCGCAGGCGTTTGCTGTGCGCAGTCAAAGGAGTCATAATGGCAGCAGTCGTTTTACAGCAGGCATGTATCATGCTGATTCTGATCGGCTTCGGTGCGGGATGCTTCCGCCTGAAGATTCTCTCGAAGGAGACGGTCAGTCAGATTTCGTCTTTGGTTCTGAAGGTCGTCAATCCCATCGTGATTCTGATGTCGTTCCAGCGGGAATGTGACCGGCATCTGATTGCCGATCTGGGATGGACGTTCCTCCTTGCGGTGATCTCCTACGGGATCGCCTTTCTGGGCTCGTATCTCTGCATCCGCAGCAGGGAGGGGCGCGACACGGTGATCGAGCGCTTCTCGGCAGTCTATTCCAACTGCGGGTTCATGGGCATCCCGCTGGTGCAGGCGATGTTCGGATATGAGGGCGTATTCTATCTGACCGCATTCATTGCGGTATTCAATCTTTTCGTCTGGTCACACGGCGTGATGCAGATGTCAGGGCAGCGCTCCCTGAAATCGCTTCTGCGCGTTCTTCGTTCGCCGGCGATCATCGCGATTGCGGTGGGACTGGTGATGTTCTTCACGGGTGTGACGCTCCCGGCAGCGGACAGCAGCGCACCGGCAAATGCATCGCATCTGGTACGGGTGCTCCACACAATCGGCGCCCTGATCTCCGAGGCATTCGGCATGGTCGGCAGCCTGAACACGCCGCTGGCGATGTTCGTGGCAGGCGCGACGATCATCCAGACCGATCTCCCGGCGGTCATCAAAAAGCCGCGGATCTTCTACGTCAGCTTCCTGCGGCTGATCGCCTTTCCGATGGTGACGCTGCTGGTATTCCTGCTGTTCCCGGTGGATACGATTGTGGAAATGACGGTGCTGGCAGCCGCAAGCGCACCCTGTGCGGCAATCTGCACGATGATGTCCCTGACCTACAAGCGCAATGCGGCGTATGCGTCGGAGATTTTCGGTGTAAGTACGCTGCTCTCGGTGGCGACGATGCCGCTGATGATGGTGATTTACGAAGCACTCAGCAAATAGGAGGTACGCCATGAAACGAATCGCGCTGATCCCCGCGCTTGTTCTGGGGATGCAATTGCTCAGCCCTCTGTCGGCGGGGGCGGATGATACTGCCGAGCAGACGTGGCATCTTGCCTATCAGAAGGTGCTGACCGCCTACAGCCGGATGCAGGGCTTTGAGATCGGCAGTACAGATGACAGCTACGGAGCCCGCTGGGATCTCTGTGATATTGACTGTGACGGCACGCCGGAGCTGTTCATTTCGCCGGATGATTCCCATGTGAACGGCGTCATGATCTACACCTGCATAGCCGGGAATCCCGTGCTCCTGCAATGCGGGAGCCAGCAGGCGTTTGGCGAGAACGGCGTGACCGCCGTGAATACGGACGAGCACATGATCGGCTCCTTCCACACGGGGTCGGGCATTGAGCTGCGCACGTTCTACAAGCTGGAGAACGGCAAGCTGACACAGCTGGACAGCTTTATGAGCGATATTGAGAGCTATCCGGACGATGAGAAATCCAAAGCCGCCTGGGAGCTGAACAGCCGGAACGTCCGGAAGGAGCAGTTCGACGCGGCACTGGAGCCCTACACGAAGATCGTATGGCGCGAGGATGTCGGGCGGTCATATGCATTCATTGACCGCAGCCCGCTGGCAGCGGTGAAACATTCCGCGGCAGCCGATGCCCCGCCGGATATGAAGTTCGCCCTGACATGGGGCAGCGCAGCGGCACTGACCGTATCGCTGATCGCGGCGATCGTGTCGATCATCGGGAGACGGAAAAAGGCATAACACGAACACCCCTGCTCAGGATTGAGCAGGGGTATTTTTCTTGGCACAGTAGTATGCCGCCGCGGCATGGGGGAGCTGCTCGGGACGGGCGCCGGATTCCATGAGGAACTGCGTGAACGCCCTGGCATCTCCGAGATCCTGTGTGAACGCTGTGAGGACGGCATTGCTCTTGGCGCCGGGGCGGGTGATCTCAACGGAATAGAACGTGTCGCGCCGTTTCCGGGTGAGCCGGTAGCGGCATCCGTTGTAGCCGTGGAGGTCAAGGCATACGAGGTTCTGCGGGCGGGGAAGCCATAGGGTCTGTGACATGGGGATCTCTCCTTTGCTTTCAAATTCCATCTATAGTATACCACAAGCCCCCTGTCGGATTCGGTCAGAATGTGTTATGCCTTTGCTCTTCTTTTAAACAGCAGGGAAGCGGCAAGTCCTGCCGCCAGTGCCGCTGTGATGCCGCCGGATGCAGCTGTCATGCCGCCGGAGAGGATCCCGAAGGAGCCGTTTTCCCGGACAGCCTTGCGCACGCCCTCCGCCAGCAGATGGCCGAAGCCCGTCAGCGGAACTGTGGCGCCCGCACCGGCGAAATCCACAAGCGGCTTGTAGAGTCCGAGCGCAGAGAGAATCACACCCGTGACAACGAATGACGTCAGGATCCGTGCCGGGGTGAGCTTAGTGTAGTCGATCAGCACCTGCCCGACGGCACAGATCACGCCGCCGATCAGAAATGCTTTCAATATGGCAAGAATCATAGCTTCTCCTTTCATGCGCTGCGCAGCTCGACCAGATGGCAGATGCCCGGGATCGTCTCGCCCTGCTGTGCGGACATTGCCGAGAGGAGCGCACCTGTCGCGCAGAACAGCATCCTGTGCATGTGTCCTGCCGCAAGCTTCGGCAGCCAGTAGGCGCAGAGAACCGCCGCGGAGCATCCGCATCCGGATCCGCCGGCGTGGGTATCCTGCGCATCGTTGTCGAATATTTCCGCGCCGCAGTCGTGGTGGATGCTCCCCATCTCCACGCCCTGCACCTCCAGAAGCTCTGTCAGGAGCGATGTCCCGATGCACCCGAGGTCGCCGGTGACGATAGCGTCATAGTCCCCCGGCTTTGTCCCGGTATCATGCAGATAGCGGGTGATGGTATCCGCCGCCGCCGGCGCCATAGCGGCACCCATATTCGTGGCATCGGTCACGCCGAGGTCGCAGATGCGCCCGATGCACCCGCCGGAAAGATACGCCCCCTCACCGGATGCCGTGACGACCGCCGCACCGGATGCGGTGCAGGTCCACTGTGCCGTGGGAGTACGCTGCCCGCCGTAGGAAAGCGGGAACCGGAACTGCCGCTCTGCCGTGGAGAAATGCGAGCTGGTCACGGCGCAGACACGCTCGCAGTAGCCCGCATCGGTGAGCATCCCCGCCAGCAGGAGAGCTTCCGCCATTGTGGAGCATGCCCCGTAGACCCCCAGATAGGGGATACCCGTTTTCCGCATCGCAAAGGAGGACGCAGTACACTGGTCGATGAGATCGCCCGCGACCACGCAGTCCAGCTCGCTGGGCTTGAGCAGCGCCTTGTTCACGGCAAGCCGGAAGGTTTCGGATTGCAGGGCGGATTCTGCCTGCTCCCAGGTTTTCTTCCCGAACAGGGGATCCTGCTCGATGCGGTCGAAGTATTTCCCGAAGGTGCCCCCGCCCTCCTTCTGTCCCGCGATTGCCGCAAAGCTGCGCAGGATCGGCGTGTTTGGAAATGTGATGCTCTGCATGCTCTTCACTCCTTTGGATGATTTGGGAATAGTATCTCCGGGGAGCGTGGGATTATGCATGAGATTTGTACACTTGTTAACAAAATTGACAAAATAATTTTACGGGTTTGATACTTGCCATTTTTTGTGAAATGTGCTATAATAGACTTACTCGGGAACTGGAGAAGTGCTGGATTGCGCAGGATATTTTGCTCTGTGCAAAGAGACTCGACCGCAGCAATACTCGATGTATTGCAAGGGAGAGGCTCAAAGCACAGGGCAAAAGAGACATGCAAGACAGTGTTTCGGAAGGTTCCGAGTAAGTCTAAAAATAAAGGCAACACCGCACAAAGGACAGTGCGTCGGATGTGCAGCAGATTTTTCGTCAGATTGCCTAATGACGACGACGCGATACTGTATGTATCGCTAGGAGGA
>ONEQ01000125.1 GCA_900316885.1 uncultured Eubacteriales bacterium
TGTATGTTTTTTCCACGTTGGCTCCCTCCTTTCCCACATAAAAGATACGAAACATGCTCTTAGACGACCAGCGGGCACTCCACATACCAGCGCCCGATCCGACCGGTCTGGTGACGGTCTGCTTTTTCAAAGAACAGATACTTTGTCTCACCCTTTACCACAATGGTATAGCAATCTGCAAAGGGGTTGTCACGCCCCATGCCTGCCGGCCGGAAATCCTTCACTGTTTCGATGCGAAAAACCCGCCCATCGGACCATGTGATGATCCTGGGCTGCATATATCCTGTGGCATCAAAGTCGGATGTGACCTTGACATAGACCTTGATCCTGCGAGGCGGTACTGGTTTCATAACGATGCCTCCTTATCTGTTACAACGTACTGCAATAAGCCTTTACCCCTGGATTCTGCCGGTTCTGTCTCCAATGTTCATATAAGAACGAATGTTCTTGCTTATATTATAGCACAGGAAAACGCATTTGTCAACAAGAAATTTCTTCAGGGGAGATTGGGATGATGTTGTTCAGTGCAGCACCAATGCAAATGAGCCGGGCATACACCCGGCTCATTGTATCTATGATTCAGCCAACCCTTGCATAGCGCTCACAGAAGATCGCCTGATCCATGATGATCTCCGGTGCGAGCTCGCCGCTCATCACAAGGTCAAACAGCGACGGCGAGAAGCCGGACACCAGTGCCGTGCCAGCCGTTCCCATCGTCACAGGCAGATTGGACTGGAGGCTGTTGACATTCCAGAATACCACCTGCGGCAGACGGTAGCCGGCACTCGCATACAGCTTCCGCATCGTGTCGTACAGCGGCATGCTGTTGCCGCCGATGATGCAGCCGTCAAACTCCATATCGGAGATGATGAACAGCTTTGTCGGCATTTCCGACTGCGGCACGCGGTTCTTGATCGCGGTGTTCAGGATCAGGCGGAATACGGCTTCCAGATTGGTGTTCGCACACTCATTGTAGGTATTGCAGAAGCGTACCTTCTCGGTAATATCCCTGCCCTGAATCTCCACGAGCTGCGGGCGCATGGAAAACGTGATGAAGTGATTTGCGAAGGCTCCCTTGTTATGCTCCGCAAAGTAGATGCCAAGTGACAGTGCCGCATCAATCGGGCGCACACTGTTCCGCGCCCATGTCATCGAACCCGAGCCGTCGATCACAGCAATGGCGTTTTCCTGATTCTCGCCATATGCAGGAAGATTCCGCCACGTCAGGTCAAGCGTCCGGCGCTCCTCCGGTGAGGGCTGTGTCAGGCACTTGCGGACGATCTCGTAGGGGTAGAGCGTACCTGCATGGATCACCGCTTCGCCGCGCTCCACAGCGTTAAGGTAGCCCTGATAGCGATCGCCGTCGTTTCGGATGAACGCCTTGCGGTACTTGAACATCGCACCGGACGGCTGCTTCTCATAATCAAATGTGTAGTCCGCGGTACGCAGGCGGTTTTCAATGATGTCGGAATAGCGCCGCAGTGCAGACAGGCACTTCCGGTATGCACGCTCGCTCATGCCGAGCCGCTCTGCCAGATAACGCCCGTTCTCACGTGTTTCCTTGTTGGAGGCGTTCACGGACGGCAGCCACTTTGCCAGCAGCGAAACCTGTCTGCCCTCTGCCATGGCACGGCGGTCTGCATTCAGGCGATCACGGATGAGCAGGACAGCTGCATGCTCGCAGGGCGTATGCAGGAGTACACAGAGGTCATCGAATCGGCCGTACTCGCTAATGTTTGCCAGATTCCGGAACACTGCTTCCGGCTCCTCATTTGCCAGCGTCTGCATGGCAATTCGGAAGAAACGGCGCTCACCCAGTCCGCCGCGCACATCGCGTGCAAAGAACACGATCTTCATCGTGCGCACCGGATCCTCTGCAAAGGCACGGCGCACAGTATTGGCGATCTCCTCCGGAGAGGCGTTCCGCATTGCACCTGCACGGAAGAACAGGTCGAGACAGTGGGCATTGCTCGTGGAATGGGTCATACCGCCGTTGAGTGTGGTGGTGTTCGCGGCTTCCTTCTTCAAAAAGTTCAACATGATTCGTACCTCTCTTTCGGGAAAATCAAGACAGCCAGCTCAACCGTAACGGGCAGGATTCGGACCTGCATAGAGCCATTAACCATTTCATATTGCTGTTGCTGTCTTCTACACGGCTCGTCTTTTAAGGCAGCGCAGGCGGTGCTGCACCTCTGCCTGGGACAAATTTTGCTGTGAGAGCCGTACTCGGTTCGCTTTTTGCGCAGGGCTGATGCCAGCTGACTGCGTCCCTAAAAACTTGCTGCAAGAACCGTAATGCAAATAAATACATTCTCATCAAAACACATTACAAGGTACATCAAATCGTTTTATTACTTCGGCAATTAAACAATTGGCTCTTCTTTTTGAAAATCCGTCAAAAGAACGCTGTTGTGTCCTTTCCTGATTTTTAGTCCAAACTGATCAAAGATTTTCAGTCTTATGTAGGTTCTGCTGTTCGCACCATTTGTGTTTCGGAGTATGCACTCAGTATAGCATATCTGCACAGAATAATCAAGCAAAAAAAGCTGCGCACTCATTCTGCACTTGTTTTTTCTCTCACGTTATGCTATAATAGTAAGCATAAGCATACTACAAATCGGATCGCAATCCAGCAAGGGAGGTAACCGTTGTGAAACGAGAGTATTTTTATACAAAAGGAGATGGATTCTACGGGGCATATTATCCCAACCCCAAAGAATGCAGCAGAGCAGTCATCCTCATGCTTGGTGACAGAGTCGATGACCTGATGGTCAAAACAGGCGTAAAATGGTTTCATGAGCGTGAATGCAATGTGATGGCGATGGCTCCGGATACCAAAGACTATGCTTTCCATAATTATAAGATCGAGTATTTTGAACGCGCCATCCAGGTTTTGCAAGACCGTGAAAACGATCAGTTTGGTATCTGCGGTGCATCCACAACCGGCATGGCTGCCCTTGCAGCGGCATCGCTGATCCCGGAAATCACATTTACGATCGCCCTATCGCCGTCCGATTTCATCATGGAAGGCTTTTATCGTGACGGGCTTGACGGTGCAAGGGAACGCCCCGGAAACAACGAATCCACACTATCGTTTCGCGGAAAGGGTCTGCCCTATCTGCCGTTTGCATACCGGCATCCGGAATACTGGCAAAAAATCCAGGAGGAATCCAAGCGCCGAGGTGACATGATTGCATCACGTGATATGTTCGATCTGTCTGAAAAGCTGTGTCCGCTCACAGAGGACATGCTCATCAAGGTCGAAAACATCCGGGGAATGATCGCATTGATCGGTGCGGAAGACGATGCACTCTGGGACACCTGCCGCTATATCCGGCGCATAGTTGACCGGCTTCGGCAAAAGCCGCATTCCTGCCGATGTGCAATCCTGACCTACGAGTATGGGTCGCATCTCATCTTTCCGCAATCGATGCTGGAATCTGTTCTGCCGTTCGGCTCCTCTGTATTACTGCGCTTTACCTTCAAAACACTGAAGGAGCATCCCAAAGAGTGCAAAGCGACGCGCGTAGATATTGATCGCAAGCTGCACCGGATGCTGCAAATCTGGTAAATGATATAAGCCGGTACGAATCCTATACGGATCCGTACCGGCTTCATGTAAATCACTTACTTCTTCTTTTTCTTCTTCGACTTTTTCTCAGGCTCCTTAGCCTTGGCAGGCTTCGGAGGATTCACCTTCTCCTTCAGCGCACTGCCCGCCTTAAACCTTACTACCGTGCTCGCCGGAATATCGATCGGCTCTCCCGTAGCAGGGTTACGACCGGTTCTGGCAGCTCTTTCGGAAGTCTCAAACGTTCCGAAACCGATAAGCTGAACGGATTCCTTAGTTGCTAATTTAGACGAAACAACTGCTGTAAAGGACTTGATGACTGCGTCAACGTCTTTCTTGGAGAGAGAGGTCTCGGCTGCAATTGCATCAATCAGTTCTGCTTTGTTCATGAGATTTTACCTCCTGCTGTGTGTTTTTCATTCGTATGACGGACATTGGGCACTCACAATACTGCGGAAGTAATGGGTATATACCAAACCAGAGAACGATCAGTGAACCCCCATACCCAGAACAAAGCCGAGCATGAAGTCATCATCACCGTTTCTATCCAGCGGAATAAGCTCTCCGCCCTGTTTCTGGCAGGCATACATTCTGACATTTTCCGCTTCTGCATAGAACTGACAGGTCGTTTTCAACCCGGCAGCCTCAAATACAGCCATGGTGCGCTTTCCGTTATCATCTGCCTGCGTTCCGAGGATACAGAAGGAACGCAGACCGCTGTCCTCCTTATCCACTTCAACGCCATCCACGAGGAGTGCGCCCTTCAGCTTCTTGTTATTACCCTCGATCTTATGGCCGTTGTAGACAGCAGAAAACGTTTTGGTTTCCTTGTCATAGTCGGTTTCCAGTGCTTTGCCGACGATGCAGGAGCAGACATGATCCTCAAAGTGAGCGAAAACCGTAAGCTCTGGTTCGAGCGGGATCGCGGCGGTCATTGTTGCGGAGAACAGAATTGTGATCTTCTTTTCTGCAATCACTTTGCCGTCAAAACGGATCTCCAGCGCTTCGTCCCCCAGTATGAATACGATGTCATGGTCATTCCATTTTCCTGCATAATACTGTGTTCCCATTTCTGTACCTTCTTTCAATGAAACTCTGTCGGTGATCTGCCGACAGTTTCATTATAACATGAAATCATGGGATTGTCAACCAAAATTTCTTAACTTCCACCATTTTTCACGACAAATAGACCATGGCATGCTTTTCTATTGCAAGAAAAAAGAGGCAGCTTTCCAAAGCTGCCTCTTTTTTGAAATCTATTATGCGATCGGAATATATCTCTTCTGTTCAATCGCCTTTTTCGGTTCCTTCTTGGGAATATCCAGCGTCAGCAAGCCGTCCTCGAATTTTGCACGGACATCCTCTTCCGTCACATTCTCGCCAACATAGAAGCTGCGCTGCATCGAACCCGCATAACGCTCCTGACGGATCAGCTTGCCCTTTTCGGTCGTCTCGCTCTTGTCAAGCCCCTTGGCTGCTCCGACGGTCAGATAACCGTTGTCCAGACTCACCGTGATCTCATCCTTCTTGAAGCCCGGCAGGTCAATTGAAAGCTCGTAATTGCTGTCGTTTTCATGGATGTCGGTTTTCATCACACGGGATGCGTGCTTGCCGTAAAGCTTCTTGTCGATGTCTCCGAAATCACGCATCATCGGGAAATCCATAAAGTCATCAAACAAATTCTCACCAAACATTGTAGGCAGTAACATAGGTCAGTCCTCCTTCTTAATCACATGTCTCCGGCATCCGCCAGGGGCATAAGTACATGTTTTCATAGCTTGGGGACGGATGGTTCAGATCCCCGGGTGATCTGTTCTGTTCCTTTGTTCTGACTCTAGTATAGCACGCCGTATTAGCACTGTCAAGGGGAGAGTGCTAATTTTCATACAGCTGTCATAAACTTTCATGAAATTTTGACATTTGCAGATCCACCCCGGCATCATCAGAGCGCATCATACTTTGCCGCGCTGCCCTTCGCCTTTTCTACCGGATATTTTGCCTCATTCATCGCCATTTTATGCATGACAATTTCATCCGCATCCAGCCCCAGCTTGTCCAGCATATCCTGACAATACACGATGACGTCCGCAAGCTCCTCCTTCACATGCTCCAGATCATATTCCGTATCACTCCACTGAAAGCACTCCAGAAGCTCATTCGCTTCAATAGAAATGGATTTTGCGAGATTTCCGGGCGTGTGAAACTGCCCCCAATCCCTGTCCTCTGTAAATTTCCGGATTCGCTCAATGGTTTCCTGTTTCATGACATTTCCTCCTCATTTATGACTTTGTGATGACTGCAATTGCACACGGCATTCTTCCCTCGACGACCTGAAACTCCGCGTCCGGAAAGCCGATATTCCAGAAAAACTGCCGATAGCTCCGAAAATCGAACTCACGCTTGAACTGCACGCCCAGCTTTTCCAGAAGCAGAACGGCTTTTCGCTGCTGCGTTCCCTCATCATTAATATAGGTTGGAATGATGAGCTTTCCGCCCGGTTTGCATACACGCAGAAGCTCCTTGACAGCGCTCTCCGGGTCATCCAGCAAGTGGATCACATTCCCGGCAACCACCTTATCAAACCGCTCGTCCCTGCATTTCAGATGCATGAGATCTGCATAGCGGAATTTGGCATTTGGAAATTGATAGCATTTCTGTACCGCCTGCCGGAGCATACCGGTTGACAGATCCGTTGCAATCAGCAGTCTGCATTTTGGCGCAATATACCGGCTGATTGCGCCCGTCCCGCAAGCACATTCCAGAACGGCATCCGATGCCGCAATATACGCTGCGACGGCTTTTCCCGTGTTACAATACACACGGCTGTTGTACAGCACCTCAAAAAAAATCCTAGACCGGTGATACATTATCCCAGAACATTCTTTTTCCTCCTCTGAAGCAGCAGGCTGGTGTTTTCCTGCTTATCTAGCCTGAATTACCTTTGTATGTCTCCGTGTCATACACTCTCTATATTATAACACATTTGGCGCAATGCTTCTATAGCAGAAGCGCAGAAAATGCAAATCCTGAAAATTCTATGTTTTGCACACATCCAACTGATATTTGTACGAATGTCAGCTTCATTTTCGATTAATATGTCTCTACTTTGCGGACATATTTATGCAATGTGCCGGTAAGGATACAGTGTGCAGGGATGTACAGCCCGCAGATGTATTGCTTATCGCAGTTCAGTACAACTGGCATGGTAAAATAATCGTCATCTGGCTATATGCAAGTCCCCAGAAGTGTGCTATACTGTAAAAAAACAAGAAAAGAGGTTTTCACTATGAGTGAACAGTATCAGCTGAATAAGGAACTTGCACAGATGCTCAAGGGCGGAGTGATCATGGATGTCACGACTCCCGAACAGGCGGAAATCGCACAGGCGGCAGGCGCTTGCGCTGTCATGGCGCTGGAGCGTATTCCGGCGGATATTCGTGCTGCGGGCGGTGTGTCCCGCATGAGTGACCCGGCGATGATCCGCTCCATTCAGGAGGCAGTCACCATTCCGGTCATGGCGAAATGCCGCATCGGACATTTTGCAGAAGCGCAGATCCTTGAAGCCATTGAGATTGACTACATCGACGAGAGCGAAGTCCTATCCCCTGCCGATGATGTATACCATGTAGACAAGACTAAATTCCGTGTGCCGTTTGTCTGCGGTGCCAAGGATCTGGGTGAAGCGCTGCGGCGTATTGCCGAGGGTGCCTCCATGATCCGCACTAAGGGCGAACCCGGCACGGGCGACATCGTGCAGGCAGTCCGTCACATGCGCAAGATGAACAGCCAGATCCGCCACATCGTTTCGCTGTCTGAGGATGAGCTTTACGAGGAAGCCAAGCAGCTGCAGGTTCCCTATGAGCTGGTGCAGCAGGTGCATGAAAGCGGTCGGCTGCCTGTGGTAAATTTTGCTGCCGGCGGCGTGGCAACGCCAGCGGATGCAGCGCTGATGATGCAGCTCGGCGCAGAGGGCGTGTTTGTCGGTTCGGGTATTTTCAAGTCCGGCGACCCGAAGAAACGTGCTGCCGCCATCGTACAGGCAGTCACGAATTATCAGGATGCCAAGCTGCTGGCAGAGCTTTCCTCCGGACTCGGTGAAGCGATGGTCGGCATCAATGAGCAGGAAATTGCCGTTCTGATGGCGGAAAGGGGCAAGTAATGCGTATCGGTGTACTCGCCGTGCAGGGCGCATTTGCGGAGCATATCGCTGCCCTGAAACTGCTCGGTGCGGACGCGTTTGAAATTCGGCAATTGCGCGATATTTCGCAGGATTTCGACGGGCTTGTGCTTCCCGGCGGGGAGAGTACCGTCATGAATAAACTGCTCCGCGATCTGGGATTATTCGCACCGTTAAAGGCGAAGATCGAAGCCGGTCTGCCCGTGCTCGGAACATGTGCGGGAATGATTCTGCTAGCCAAGCATGTGGAGGGCGGAATCCCCTGCTTCGGGACGCTGGACGTGACCGTGAAACGCAATGCCTACGGCAGACAGCTCGGCAGCTTTGTTTGCAGAGAGCAGTTTGCAGGTCAGGAAATTACCATGCGTTTCATCCGTGCACCGTATGTGGAATCGGTTGAACATGACACAGAAATTCTCGCAGAGCATGACGGAAAAATTGTTGCTGTCCGGCAGAGCAATCAGCTTGCAGCGGCATTTCATCCGGAGCTGACGGAGAATACGGCAGTATACGATTTATTTTTCAAAAGCCTTGCAAAAGCCTGAAATCTATGATATAATGGCATAGAAGGGATGTGACGGAAATGCACCTCAGAATCAAACAAAACACCAATACACCGGCATATATGCAGATCTATGCAGCGTTGCGGAGGAAGATCGTCTGCGGTGCATTTCCGCACGGTTCGCGGCTGCCGTCCAAACGGGAGCTGGCACACGACTGCGGCGTCAGCATCGTGACAGTTGAGCACGCCTATCAGGTTCTGTGCGATGAGGGGCTATGCGAAACCCGTCCGCGCAGCGGCTTTTATGTGCGCTACACACCGGAAAGCAGCTTTCCGTTATCCGAACAAATCCCCGAAGCTGCCACAACAGATACCACAAATACTTACCATCTGGATGCGCTCCCGTTTTCGGCTGTCGCATCCCATTTGCGTAAGGTTCTGCTCGATCAGGGGGAGCAGATCCTGCAAAAATCTCCGAATAACGGCTGTATCGAGCTGCGGAAAGCCATCTGCCGTTATCTGGCGCGAAGCCGCAGCATCGAGGTCACACCGGAGCAGATCGTCATCGGTTCCGGTGCGGAATACCTCTACGGCATCTGCATCCAGATGCTTGGACGCGATAAGATCATTGCATTGGAAAATCCGTCCTATCCGAAAATTCAGGCAGTCTACGAAGCGAACGGTGCCATCTGCGACCCGTTGAAAATGGACAGCGAGGGCATCCGCCCTGACGCACTGGAGCGCACACAGGCACACATTCTCCATGTCACGCCGTTCAACAGCTTTCCGAGTCATATCACGGCATCCGGAGAACGCCGCCGGTTATATCTGAATTGGGCAAAGGAACGCGATGCTGTCATCATCGAGGATGATTATGATTCAGAATTCAGCCTGACCGGAACAGCGCCGGAGACATTGTTTGCGCGTAGTATAGAAGAAAATGTCGTCTATCTCACGGATACATGATTCTTCCGAAAAGGCTTCTGGAGGTTTATCAGAAAACGGTCGGGTTCTATTCCTGCACGGTACCGATGCTGGAGCAGTATTTCCTTGCCGAATGGCTGGACAGCGGTGAATTCGAGCGAACCATCAGCAGAATGAGAAATCAAAAGCGGGACTGAACAGTCCCGCTTATTGTTATATTATTTCCGCTTCTTTGTCAGGATGGATGCACCAAGCGAACCGGCAAGCAGAATCCAAAGAGCGACGTGGTTCGCTCCGGTCTTCGGATTGGAGGCAGTACCGGATGCAGCTGCGGCTGCATATACAACGGCTTCCTCATGATGCTCGACCGCATACGCTGTTGTTGCAGAAACGTTCTGCACTGCAGCGGTTGAGATTGTGTTTTCAGCGCTCGTATTTGCCTGAGAAATCTGTATTACAGAATTGTTTGCAACAGTCGTATTCTCTATTGTGGGAACGTCGGTCTGCACAGCGGCTGTCGTCTGTGCCGCGCTTGTTTCAGTCGGCATAGCCGTTCCGCGTCCGCCTGTTTTCGCGTTGCTGTCGGGAACTCCGTCTGCTGTAACGTGAATGTAATTGTAATGGCAACCCGATCCCATCCAGCAGGTGAAAAGGAAATCGCCCGTCTCCTGCGGCGTGAATTCGTACACCAGATTCTTTCCCTTTTTCAATGTAAAGTGTTTTTCTTCCTTGTTGTGGGTATCCGTACCCCAGCCAAGTCCGGGAATTTTGATTGTTGCACCGCAGCCCTTGGGTTCGGTGTCATCCGGCACATTCACATACCACTTGACCGGAACGCCGCGCTTTACCGTAATATTTCCTGTCCAGAGATCTGCGTAGTCTGTAACAACGCTCTGCACTTCGACCGTGGTCGTGGTGCTTTCAGGGGCAGACTTGCCGCTGTTGTCAAGTTCATACTGCGGGTTCGCGGCAGCTTCCGTTTTTGCTGCAGTTGTTTCTGTAGGGGCTTCAGTTGATGCTTCTGTTGCCGGTTCTGCTGCTGCATCAAGAACCACTTGGTTCTCGCCGGCACTCTTGCCGGAGGTTGCAATCGTTATAATGCTGATCGTGTAGGTTTTGGATGGGTCAAGGTTTTCCAGTGGGATCGGGCTTTCCTGACCGATCGCCTTCTTGCGCTTCTTGTCCGGATCGGATGCAATCACTCTGTAGCCTGTAATGCGCACATTCCCCGGTACCTCCGGCGCTGTGAAGCTGACAACAGCATTGGTTCCGTCCCAAACCGCCTGAATATTGGTCGGGTCAGCCGGCTTTTCTGCGCTGTAATTGCCGTCGTCCGTCACGTGGAGATAGTTGGAATGGCATCCCGAACCCATCCAGCAGGTAAAGATAAAGTCACCGGCTTTCTCCGGCGTGAATTCATACACCAGATTGTCACCCTTTTTCAGCGTCAGATGCCCCTCCTCCTTGTTGTGGGTATCCGTACCCCAGCCAAGACTCGGGATCTTGATGGTTGCGCCGCATCCCTTCGGCTCGGTGTCCTCCGGAACATGGACATACCACTGTACCGGCGTGCCTGTCTTGAAGGCGATTGTTCCGGTCCAGAGATCGCTGTATTCGGTGACGACCTTCTGTACGGCGGAGTCTGTTTCCGCTGCGGGCTTCTGTGAGTCCTCGGCATTGACGATAAACGTCAGGTTTCCGGCAAATGCGCTTGTGACGCTGGCTGCTATCGCACCGGCAATCAAAATTTTCTGTAATGTGTTCATAAATCCTTATCCTCTTTCTGTTTTTCTATTTATGTTATGGCTGTTCTTCGAGCGTATTGACTGCGATGACACCGTCTGTCAATGTACCCGTAACCAGTACATACAAATTGTCCATCCGCTTGGTATGTATCAGATACTCCCAAGCCAGATTCTGTCTGTTCTCATCAAACGGAATGAAGATCCATGTGCCGTCCGCCTGCTGCACGTCCAGTCCGTAGCCGCTTGCACGGCAGGTGTCCATCAGCATACATGGCAGATCATGCGCCGGCGGGTCATCAAAATCGGCACAGTCCTGATCAATCAGGATGCCGTAAAATGTTTCATAAACCGGCTGCGACTCTGTCGGAACGGATTCTGTGACCGGCTCTGTGACCGGTGCAGCGGTTGTGATTTCCGTTGCAGCCGTCGTCTCAACTGTCTCTGTTTCCGGTAAAATAGTGGTTTCTGCGACTGTCGTCTCCGGCTGCATTTCAATGCTTGTTGTTACCGCCGTTTCTGTGGTGACAACCGGCTCCTGTTCCTGCGCATCTGCCCTGGCACAGCCCGTCAGCAGACAAACGGCAAGCAGGCAGGCGATGCTACACATTCGTTTCATGTACTTCCCTCCCCGCGTGTAATGCTAGTATTTCCGGCTGATAGTCCAGCAGCGCTTTGTCGTGGGTCACGATGAGCAGTCCTTTGTCGTTCCGGTATTCCTGATACAGGATTTCCCGCACGATGGACGCGCTGTGCTCGTCCAGATTCGAGGTCGGTTCATCGACCAGCAGGAGTTTTGCATCCATCAGGAGCAGCCTTGCCAGCAGGACCCGCCGGTATTCGCCGCCGGATACTTCCGACGGGTACGAATCCACCACATTGGAGATGCCAAGCCGTTCTGCCAGTTCCAGAACTGCGGTTCTTCCGTTTTTCTGCCGTATAATTCCTGCGGACAAACAATGTTCTGCCAGACGGTCAGTTCCGGCAGCAAAGAGCTTCCCTGCGTCATATAGCCGATACTGGAATTGCGCATCCGTGCGCGTTCGGTTTCGTTGAGATCGCGGTAAATATCCCTGCCGTCCAATCTGACAGAGCCGCAGTCCGGTTTCAGCATACCGGACAGGATGTTCAGAAGCGTGGTCTTTCCGCAGCCGGATTCTCCTGTAACGCAAATGAATTGCTGTTCGGACAGCGAAAGACTGACCGGCGATAATCCATTCTGTCCGAAGACTTTTTCGATTTGTTCTGCTTGTAATGTCATGTCATTTCCTCCGTCAGATGTGCCGGCTCGGTGCGCAGAATCTTCGCGAACGTCAGTGAGCAGGAAATGAGCAGAATCAGCAGATTAACACCGCACACCGCCAGAATCAGCAGCGCCAGACCTCCGAAATCTGTCAGGCGGTACGGCATATTGACCGTCTGCTTGATGATCTGATGCAGCGGTATCACAAAAACCGAAACGATCCCAATCCCTGCACCCGTTCCGAGCAGCGTCAGATACAGATACTCCAGAAAGAAAATCTGCACGATTTTTCCACGGCTGATACCAACCGACAGCAGACTCCCAACACGTTTTTTCCGCTGATAAAATGTAATTGTGATAAGTGCGAACAGCGCGATCACGGCAAGCACAATCACAAATCCATCCATGACAAGCCCGGAAATCCGGAAGTAATCCGCCTGACTTTTCAGCTCAGATACAAGTGAATCCGTCGCATACAGGGAGATTCCATCCAGCGAACTGGCAAGGTTTCTGGAAAGGGATTCAATGTCGCTGCCGCTGTTTGTGTTGATGAGCAGCATCGAGGAAAGATTCTGTCTTTCACCGAAATACACCGCATACTCCGGTGAGGATGTGATCTGGTTTGCGGCATCATAGGAGATAAAAATGCTCTGGTCATAGCCCATTCCCGTCTCGTCGAGCACGTCAGCGACCTTGAATGTCTGCCCGTAGAAATTCATCGAGGTTCCCTGCTTCATACCGCAGCAGGCACCGACAACCATTTCATCAGCGGCGAGATTTTCAATGGAATCATTCGTCCACTTGCTGACCGTGAAGTCTGTTTTTGGATCAAATGCAATGAGCTGAAGCCCTGCCGTGGAGCAGCAGCTGAACGCGAGTGTTTTCAGATACAGCTGTGAGCTGACCTGCGAAATGCCGTCCAGCTGCGAGATCTGCGCTTCAGGATTCTCCGCAAATAGAATCGTGCACGCATCTCCGGCAAACAGCGCATCCTTGGCAGCTTTGTCATAGCTGGACGGAACGGCGATCAGGTCGGCTCCGATTCTGCCCTTCACCTGTCCGATCCCGGAGCTGAGGTTCTCATTAAAGAAGCCGACACCGAACAAGCAAGCCGATGCAATGCCCACCAGACACAGGAACATGAGGCTGCAAAAGCGATTTTTCAGAATGCTTTGCCATGCAAATTGATTAGGCGTGAGCATGTGTTTTCCTCCCCGTCTGCCGCTTGACCAGAACAGAGATCAGCGCCGCAAGCGAAACCCCAGCGATCAGCAGACCGCTGACGTTCAGTGTCGGAAATGTCCGCAGCCGGCATGCCATGGAAGCGATCTGACACTGCCCGAATATCGGTGTAAGAAGCAGAAGCACCCCGAACAGCACGTTTGTGACCGACGTGATCTGCCGGAATTTTTCCTGCTTCACAAGAAAGGACAGAATATCCGACAGCAGAATCACCGCCAGCACGATGCCCGCAATGCCTGTACTGCGTTCACAGGGCATCGCCATCATGCCGTGGCACGGCTTGCAGGCTGTATGAATCAATATAAATGAAACCACGCTGATGAGCGCTGTGATCAATTTAGAATACTGTTTCAATGCAAATCCACCTTTCGAGAGTTAATTCCTATTGCTTTGGTATGTGTACATTATAACACGGATACTACTATTCGTCAAATACATATAATTGATAATCTCTTATCGGTTTTTTATATAGCTGCCTGTAATTTTTTATGTTCTTCATTTCAAAATGAAAGCATCCCCGCAAATAACGAGGATGCTTTTTATCAATATACCGTCACTTCTTCCAGCGAAGGAGATACTTCTGGAAGGAATTGACGAGGAATGTCACGCCGATCACCACGATACCGATGACCAGCAGACCGACGATTGTTCTCGTATAATCACCGAAATCGGAGTAATACTTGACGTAATAGCCCATACCGTCGCGGGCACCGATCATCTCGGCGGAGGTCAGCAGGATGAAGCTCACGGACAGTCCCTGATTGCAGCCGAGGAAGATCTGGTTCAGCGATGCCGGGAGAATCACGCTCAGGAGCATCGTGGGCTTATTCACGTTCAGCACCTTCGCGGAATCGAGGATGCGGCTGTCCACATGGAGTACACCGCTCATCGTGCCGGCAAATACCGGCCAGAAGGATGCGAGAAAAATGACAAATACCGAAACGCTGCGGAAGCTCGGCAGCAATGCGATGCCGTAGGGAATGTAGACGATCGGCGGGATCGCGCCTAAGAACTTTGCAAGATAAGTCGCGACGTTGCCGAGTCGTTCGCTTGAACCGAGCAGCAGTCCGAGAATGATCGCAGCGGCAGCCGCCAGCAAATAACCCTGCAATATAATTCCGACCGAGCTGAGAATGTTTGTGATAATCTTTTCGTAGTCCCCGATCAGCTGCCAGAAAACTCTTCCGGGCGGCGGAAACAGCGAGGGCTTCAGCAAATTGAATTTTGCCGTCGCCAGCGTCCACGCGATCAGCAAACCGTAAATAAAGCTGACGATATCCGCAAAGAGGGTCAGTCCGAGCGGCTTTTTTATTATTGCCGACACTGTCAGAGTCAGAATTTCCACGCCGACGGCGAACCAGACAACATAACCGGCGTAAGTGTCCGTGGTCAGTTTGTCCGGCAGAAGCTGAACGAGCAGCAGCGCGATAAACAGGAAATGTACCGTTCTGAGATAACGTTTTTTGAGAGTCATTACAGCACGACCTCCTCTCCGCCGATCTTGTTCACAATGTCGCTGTAGAACATCGCGAGCAGCCTGTTGCGGAACTTGTTGTATTCCTTTGTCTGAACAAGCTGCGCGCGGTTCCTCGGGCGTGCAAAGGGAACATCTATCTCTTTGTAAACCTGACCGGGATGAGCGGTCATCATCACGATCTTATCCGA